>NZ_JBFAOO010000280.1:0-7403 GCF_040675265.1 Microbispora sp. NPDC049633 | reverse complement strand
CCGACGGCACCACCGGCACCTACGACCTGGTCGTGGGCGCCGACGGCATCCGCTCGGCGGTGCGCGGGCTGATCGGGATCGACGACGCCCCGCGGCCGACCGGCCTGGGCATCTGGCGCGTCCACACCCGCCGTCCCGCCGGGATCGAGCGCACCGACCTCGTCTACGGCGGCCCCTGCTTCACCGCCGGATACTGCCCGACCGGCCCGGACACCATGTACGCCTATCTCGTCGAGAAGGCCCGCCCACGGGAGGCGGTCGGCGACAAGGTCGCGCACATGCGGGCCCTCGCCGAGGGATACGGCGGGCCGTGGGACGAGATCCGGGAGGACATCACCGACCCCGAGCGCATCAACTACACGTGGTTCGAGTCGCTGCTGGTGGACCGTCCGTGGAACCGCGGCCGCGTCGTCCTGATCGGCGACGCCGCGCACGCCTGCCCGCCCACCCTCGCCCAGGGGGCGGCCCAGTGCCTGGAGGACGCCGCGGTCCTGGCCGAGCTGCTGCTCGCCGCCGACCGGCTCGACCGGACGGTGTTCGACGCGTTCATGGACCGCCGCCACGATCGGGCGAAGGCCGTGGTCGAGGCGTCCCTGCGGCTCGCCGAGTGGCAGCTGAACCCCGTGCCGGACGCCGACATGCCCGGCCTCATGGACCGGATCAGCGCCATGGTGACGGAGCGGCCGTGATCACCGTCGACGCGAGTCGGCAGAGGCGGCCCGAGTGACTCGTCCGCAGAACGGACCCACCTCGTCGGGGTGACTTTGGTCCCCGTGATCCATGACTTCCGCGCGCAGCGTGCGGGTGGTTCCGGAAACCACAGTGGAGGCGGAACCGACGAAGGGGGTAGACGATGACCGTCACCGAGGTCAGGCACCAGGGAGACGCGCAGGCGCCCGCGCACGGGGCGTGGCGCGGTTTCCGCGGCACGACCTGGCGCGGGAACGTCGACGTGCGCGACTTCATCCAGGCCAACTACACGCCGTACGAGGGCGACGAGTCGTTCCTCGCCGGGCCGACCGAGCGGACCCGCGCGGTCTGGGCGGAGGTGTCGGACCTGTTTCCCGAGGAGCGGCGGCGCGGGGTGTACGACGTGGACACCGCCACCCCCTCCTCGATCACCGCGCACCGGCCCGGCTACATCGACTCCGAGCGTGAGCTGATCGTCGGACTGCAGACCGACGCCCCGCTGAAGCGGGCGATCATGCCGGCGGGCGGGCTGCGGATGGTCGAGAGCGGCCTGGCCGCCTACGGCTACACGCTGGACCCCCGGGTGAAGGAGATCTTCACCACGTATCGCAAGACGCACAACGACGGCGTCTTCGACGCGTACACGCCGGAGATCCGGGCGGCCCGCCGCGCCGGGATCATCACCGGGCTCCCCGACGCGTACGGCCGCGGGCGCATCATCGGCGACTACCGGCGGGTCGCGTTGTACGGCGTAGACCGGCTGATCGAGGCCAAGCGGGCCGAGCTTCACACGCTGGACGGCGAGTTCTCCACGGACGCGGTCATCCGCGACCGGGAGGAGCTGGCCGAGCAGCTGCGCGCCCTCGACGAGCTGAAGCGGATGGCCGTCTCCTACGGCCACGACGTCTCCCGGCCCGCGGCCACCGCGCGCGAGGCCGTCCAGTGGCTCTACTTCGCCTACCTCGCCGCCGTCAAGGAGCAGAACGGCGCGGCCATGTCCCTCGGCCGCACCTCCACGTTCGTGGACGTCTACCTGGAGCGGGACCTCGCCGAGGGACGGCTCACCGAGCAGGAGGCGCAGGAGCTGGTCGACGACTTCGTCATCAAGCTGCGCATCGTCCGCTTCCTGCGCACCCCCGAGTACGACCAGCTCTTCTCCGGCGACCCGACCTGGGTGACGGAGTCGATCGGCGGCATCGGCGCGGACGGCAGGCCGCTGGTCACCCGCACCAGCTATCGCTACCTGCAGACGCTGCGCAACCTCGGCCCGGCGCCCGAGCCGAACCTGACGGTCTTCTGGTCGCCGCGGCTGCCCGAGCCGTTCAAGCGCTTCTGCGCCCGCCTGTCCATCGAGACCAGCTCGATCCAGTACGAGAACGACGAGCTGATGCGGCCGCGGTACGGCGACGACACCGCCATCGCCTGCTGCGTCTCGGCCGCCCCCGTCGGGAAGCGGATGCAGTTCTTCGGCGCCCGGGTCAACCTCGCCAAGGCCCTGCTGTACGCGATCAACGGCGGCCGGGACGAGATCAGCGGCGAGCAGGTCGGCCCCGCCTACCCCGCGCTGACCGGCGACGTGCTCGACTACGAGGAGGTCGCGGCGGCGTTCGACCGGATGATGGACTGGCTCGCGAAGACGTACGTGAACGCGCTGAACGTCATCCACTACATGCACGACAAGTACGCCTACGAGCGCATCGAGATGGCGCTGCACGACTACCCCGTCAAGCGCACGCTCGCCTGCGGCATCGCCGGCCTGTCGGTGGCCGCCGACAGCCTGTCGGCCGTCAAGCACGCGACGGTCCGGGTGCTCCGCGACGTGACCGGGCTGGCCGTGGACTACGTGGTCGAGGGCGACTACCCGGCGTACGGCAACAACGACGACCGCGCCGACGCCATCGCCGTCGGCCTCGTCAGGTCGTTCATGGACAAGATCCGCCGCAACCCGTCCTACCGCGACGCCGAGCACACCCAGTCGGTGCTCACCATCACCTCCAACGTGGTGTACGGCAAGCACACCGGCAACACGCCCGACGGGCGCAGGGCCGGCACGCCGTTCGCTCCCGGCGCCAACCCGATGAACGGCCGCGACCGCCACGGCCTGGTCGCCTCGGCGCTGTCGGTTGCCAAGCTCCCGTACGAGCAGGCGCAGGACGGCATCTCGCTCACCAGCACGGTCACCCCGGACGGGCTGGGCCGCACGGCCGAGGACCGGGTCGCCGACCTCGTGGGCGTGCTCGACGGCTACTTCGACGCGGGCGGCTTCCACATGAACGTCAACGTGCTCGACCGGGCCACGCTGATCGACGCCATGGATCACCCCGAGAAGTACCCGCAGCTCACCATCCGCGTCTCCGGGTACGCAGTCAACTTCGTCCGGCTCACCCGGGAACAGCAGCAGGACGTCGTCGACCGCACCTTCCACGGGCGGCTGTGATGCGCGGTGAACCGAGGGCCGGCGCCACGGCCCGGCTCCGCCAGGACTCCACTGCCCGGCTCCGTGAGGACGTCGCCGCCGAGCTCTGCCAGGCGGAGCCGGCGGCCGGCGGCGGCGTCATCGAGTCGTGGGACCTGTCGGTCGGCGTGGACGGACCCGGCACCCGCTTCGTGGTGTTCACCTGCGGCTGCCCGCTGCGCTGCCTGTACTGCCACAACCCGGAGACCTGGCGCATGCGCGACGGCCGCCGGGTCACGGTGGACGGGGTCATGACCGAGGTGGACCGCTACCGGCGGTTCATCTCGGTCGCCGGCGGCGGGGTGACGGTCAGCGGCGGCGAGCCGCTGCTGCAGCCCCGCTTCACCGGCGAACTGCTGCGCCGCTGCCACGACAGCGGCCTGCACACCGCGCTCGACACCTCCGGTTTCCTCGGCGACCGGGCGAGCGACGCGCTGCTGGCCGACACCGACCTCGTGCTGCTCGACATCAAGTCGCATGACCCGCAGGGCTACCGGCGGCTCACCGGCGGGAGCCTGGAACCGACCCTGCGCTTCGCCCGCCGGCTGGCCGACCTCGGTCGCCCCGTCTGGGTGCGGTTCGTTTTGGTGCCCGGACACACCGACGCCGAGGAGAACGTCGAGGGCCTGGCTCGCTTCGTCGCGTCGCTCGGCAACGTCGAGCGCGTCGACGTCCTGCCCTTCCACCGCATGGCCGCCGGCAAGTACGCCCGGCTTGGACTGGCCTACCCGCTGGCCGACGTCACGCCCCCGGGCCAGCATCTGCTGGAACGCGTGCACGCCCAGTTCGCGGCGCACGGAGTGATCAGTGTGTGACCGGCCGGACGTCCGACGCGTGCACGGATCGCGGCCGGGACCGGAAGCGACATCCGGCGCCGGGTCCGGGGACCTTCGGCCCTCCCCGCACCGGACGCCCGGCGGCACGGTTGAGTCATGACCATCCTGAGCACCGATCCCCGTCCGATCCCCCGCCGTCAGGACGGCGAAGAGAGCCGCGAACAGGCCACCGGCCCGGTCACACGACGTACCGTGCGGGAGGCCCTGCAGGAGGCGTTCACCGAGACGGTGGACGACGTACGCCTGGCGGACATCGACGGCATGGTGCACATCTACGTGTGCATCCGCCCCACCGCGTCCGCCTGCCCGGAACTCATCCGCGCCGCCGCCCGCGAGGCGTACCACCGCGCCGTGCGCGGCGAGCCGGTGGTGGCCCATGTCGCGGCGCCCGCCGCCGGCCGGGGACGTCGGTGACGTCTGACAGACGGCGCGTCTGCTTCCGTGCATCGTGTCCGAGCACCCGGACCCCGGCGGTGCCGGTGCAACCACGGTCCGGCTCGTCGCCGCCACCCCGTCACGTGGCACGGGGGGCCGGTCGGCCCTCCGTCCGCTGGGCGGTCGCCACCTGCTCGGCGATCTGTCGTGCCCAGGCGCGTACCGCGTCCGGGTCGCGGTAATCGCCTCCGGTACGTGCGGCGATCCTCGCGGTGATGAAGCCCTTGGCGTCACCGGCGAGCCGCCCTCCGAACGTCCGGTGACCCAGAGCGCGAAGAGCCTCCGACGCCCGGGCCACCTTGGGAACCGGCGGGATCCCGGCCTCGTCCGCGGACCGGTCGAGCGGCCCGCTGCTGAACAGCCACACCGGCCGGCCGGACAGGGCCGCGGCGTGCCGCCGGGCGAAGCGCCGGGCGTCCTTGTGCCAGTGTCCCGCGTACAGTGCTCCGCCCAGCACCACGGCGTCGTAGGCGGTCACGTCGCGGACCGACCCCGCGTCCGCGACCTCGGCCTCGAGCCCCTTCCCGCGCAGGGTGTCGCCGATCCAGCCCGCGATCTCCGCGGTCGAGCCTCGTCTGGATCCGTAGGCGACCAGCACACGTGTCATGGCCGGACCTCCTTGTCTCGGGCCTGTTCCGGCTTCGGAAACTGTCGCTCGCAGCCTCCCGCCGGGACGGCCGGGCGGGTAGAGGCTCAGGACCCGTCCCCGCCGGTCGTTGGGCCCGCTCCGGTCGCGACGTCCGCGTCCTCCCACGCTTCGCCCCACCGCGCGACGTCGTCGAGGATCTTCCCGAGTGCGAAGCCCCGGGGCGTCAGGGCGTACTCCACGCGCGGCGGTTTCTCCGGATGCACCGTGCGCGTGACGAGTCCGCGCTCCTCCAGGGCCTGCAGGCGGTCGGCCAGCGTCTTCGGGCTGATCCCGGGCAGCGCCTGCCGAAGCTCGCCGTACCGCTTGGTGCCGTCGAGCAGGTGCCAGATGACCAGCGGCGTCCACCTGCTGCCGACGAACGTCAGCGTCCGGGTGACGACGCATTCTTCGGGCGTGACCGGCGGCCGCGGTGCCTGGATTGTTTCCATGGCTGTAGTTACTACAGGAAAAGTGCCTACTTCAAAAGATGAAGCGACAGCTCTAGCGTCGGCCGCATGACGAGAACGATCATTGCAGTGCACGGAGCGACCGGGACCCAGGGCTCTCCCGTCGTACGGAGGCTGCGCGCGCTCGGGCACCAGGTCCGGCCGCTCAACTCCGCCTCCGCCGATCTGGCCGACGCCACCTCCCTCGCCGCGGCGTACAAGGGCGCCGACGCGGTCGTCGTGCAGCTTCCGCAGGTGTTCGGCGAGATCGCCCTGCGGCACGCGGCGTCGGTGCTCGCCGCTCTCTGCGAGGCCGCCGTGTCGCGGGTGGTGTTCAATCCGGGGATGCCCCTGCCGCCGGACCCGGTGGGTGTCCCGTTCGTCGACGCCCGGGTCCTGTTCGCCCGGGACCTGCCCGCGCGGGTGGAGGCCGCGTCCGTGATCGGTCCCGCGGGGCCGTACCTGGAGAACCTGGTGCAGCCCTGGTCGGCCCGGCGCGTCCGCGAGCACGGCGAGCTGGTTTATCCGCTGCCGGCGGAGGCCCCCGTGCCGTGGTCGGCGCTCGACGACCTGGCGGAGGCCGTCGGTGAGGCGCTGGCCTGCGCCGAGCCGCCCGCGCGGCTCGTCGTGACGGGCCCGGAGGACGCCACCGGCGACCGGCTCGCCGCCGCCGTGGCCTCCGCCGCCGGAAGGCCGGTGCGCTACCTGTGGGTCGAGCCCGCCGAGTACGCCCGGCTCATCACGCCGGTCGTGGGGCGGGAGGCGGCCGAAGGAATCGCCGGGTTCTACGCCCCGGCCGCGGCGGCCGCACCACCGCCGATCCCGGAGGGGTGGCTCCACCGGGGAACGACGACGGTGGAGCGGTGGGCCGCGCGCCAGGCGTGGCGGTGAGGCCCACCCGGTAAGCGGGCTGCAACCGTCGAGCAGGCGGCACCCCGTACGAATACGCCATGGACACGCTCATGTCGACGGGCGATCGGCGGACGGGCCGCACCCTCGTGCTGGCGGCGACGGCGGTGCCGCTGCTCCTCGCGCTGCTGGCGGTACTCGCCGTGTCGACCACTGACATGCTGCTGGACTCTCCCGCGTCCTTCGACGGCATCCGGACCCTCGACGTTCGCACCGACCACGGAGACGTCGAGGTCGTGGGCGCCGACGTGACCGAGGTGCGAGTGACCCGCCGCGCGCAGGGATCGGGGCCCCGCGTGGAGTCGTGGGGCGACGGCTCGCTGACGGTCGGGCTGGTGTGTGACGAGACGGGTTCGATCTGCGGCCCGCTCAGGGACACGGCCGGGAGCCACACCGACTACGCGTTCGTGGTGCCGAGGGACATCACGGTCACGATCCGCAGTGAGCACGGCGACGTCACCGTGCGCGGCGTGACGGGGAAGGTCGACGCGCGGACGGAGGCCGGCCGCCTGCGGCTGGACCCGCCCTCGCCGGAATGACCGGGGCACCGGTACGTGTCGTTCGGCGGGACGTACGACGAAAGTCCCTCGATCACAGGGACTTCGGGCGGCCGGAGGGTGCCGTACGGCTCCTGCGGCGGGGCCGGTGATCGCGGTTTGCTTGAAGCGTCGAAAAGAGCAGCACGACGTTGAAAGGGGCCGGTCATGGCCATCACCGAAGGGCGTAACCAGAGGAAGCACCACCTCTACGACGCCGCTCCCGCCGCCGCGGTCACCGTCCCCGCCCCCCGCGCGCACACCGAGACGGTCCCCGCCGCCGGCACCGGTCCCGCCCGCTACGCCTGGGCCGCCGCCCGCATCGCCATCGGCTGGGTGTTCCTGTGGGCCTTCCTGGACAAGACCTTCGGCCTCGGCTTCGCCACCCCCGCCGCCAAGGCCTGGACCAACGGCGCCAGCCCCACCACCGGCTTCCTCAAAGGCACCGCCGACAACACCTTCGGCACC
>NZ_JBFAOO010000279.1:0-7501 GCF_040675265.1 Microbispora sp. NPDC049633 | reverse complement strand
GGCGGACGGCTCGGCGCCGCGACAGCCGTCCGAGCGCGAGGGCGATTCCGCCCGCCATCGCGATCGCGGCGGACACGACGGCGGCCAGCGCGGTGGACCACAGCCCGCCCAGCAGGTAGCGCCACATGGGCCAGGTCGCGTACGGCTGCCAGCGCTCGGCGGCGAGCTGCCCGTTGGCCGCGAACTGGCGCACGGCCAGGGCCACCAGGGCGAGCAGCACCAGCACGCCCGCGACGGTGGCGAGGCGGATGCGGCGGCGGGCGCGCGGGCCCGGCTCGTCGAACAGCAGATTGCTCACCGCGCCACCGCCAGCCGCCGTTCGAGCCGCCCGGTGACGAACCCGGCGCAGGCGGCGATCGCGGCGTACGCGAGGCCGGCCCCGACGAAGATCGGGATGGGCTGCGCCTCCAGCAGGTTCACCCGGTTGGCCGCGGCGGTCAGCTCGACCACGCCCACGGCCGCCGCGAGCGAGGTGTTCATCGTGAGCGCGATGAAGATGTTGCCGATCGGCTGCACGACCGTGCGCAGCGCCTGCGGCAGCACGACGTGCCGCAGCGACTGGCCGAACGTCAGCCCCAGCGCCCGGGCGGCCTCGCCCTGGCCCGAGGAGATCGCGTTGACCCCCGAGCGGAGGGCCTCGGCGATGTAGGCGCCCTCGTACAGCGCGATCACCACGATGGCGGTGGTGGTCAGGCCGGCCTTGAGCCCGATCTCGGGCAGGCCGAAGACCGCGAGCACGAGCAGCACGAGCAGCGGGAGGTTCTGCAGGGTCTCGACGTAGACGGTCGCGACCGTGCGCAGCACCGGGACCGGCCCGACCCGCATCGCCACGATCACGAGCCCCACGGCCGCGGCGCCGACGAACGACGCCGCGGTCATCTGGAGGGTCACGACCAGCCCCTGCCAGAACTCGGGCAGGTGATCAAGCAGCGCCGACATCAGGAACCCGGCACCGACCCGATCTCGGGCGGCGTGGGGGCCTCGCCCTGCACGACGGTGCCGAGGGAGTTCTTCCAGATGCCCTGCCAGACCCCGTTGGCCTGGATCTTCTTCAGCCAGTCGTTCACGAACGACTTGAACTGGTCGTCGCCGTGCTTGAGGCCGATGCCGTACGGGTCCTCGGTGAACGGCTTGCTCACGACCTGCAGCTCGGGGTCCTTCTTGGCGTCCGCGACGAGCAGCGTCTCGTCCTGGACGTAGGCGACGCCGCGGTCCTGCTTGAGCGCCTGGACGCACTCCGGGTCGCCGCCGAACGTGATGATCTTCGCCTGCGGCGCGAGCTTCTTGATCGCGGGGATCGCGGGGGTGTTGGCCCCGGCGATGACGGTCTTGCCGTTCAGGTCCTGCGGCGAGGAGATCCCCGTCGTGCCCTTCTTGACCGCGATGGACAGGCCGGAGGAGTAGTACGGCCCGGCGAAGGAGACCTGCTCGGCCCGCTCCGGGGTGATCGTGTAGGTCTGGAAGACCACGTCCACGGTGCCGTTGCTCAGCAGCGCCTCGCGGGTCTCGGACGCCGAGTTGACGATCTTCACCTTCGGCTGCCCGATGATGTACTTGGCCAGGGCCTTGCCGAGATCGGCGTCGAAGCCCTCCACCTCGCCGGTCGCGGGGTTCTGCTGGGACAGCAGCGGCGCGTCGAGCGAGCCCCCGACGATCAGCTCGCCGCGCTGCTTGATCTTCTCCATCGTCGAGCCGGGCAGGATGTCCGCGGCGGCGGCCACCGGCGCGCCGGCGAGCACGCCGCTCCCGCCGCCCTCGCTCGGGGCCGCGCCCGGCACGGCGGAGCTCGCCGAGTCCGTCCCGGCACAGGCCGTCAGGCCGGCCATCGCCACGGCGGCGACAGCGGCCACCCGCTTAATGGACACCATCGGGGTCCACCATCCTTTGCGATCAGTGCGTGAGTACCTTGGCCAGGAAGTCCCTGGCCCGATCGGTGCGGGGCGAGTCGAAGAAGGCGTTCGGCTCTCCCGTCTCGACGATCCGGCCGCCGTCCATGAACACCACGCGGTCGGCCGCGCGGCGCGCGAAGCCCATCTCGTGGGTGACGACGACCATGGTCATGCCGTCGGCGGCCAGGCCCGTCATCACGTCGAGGACCTCGCCGACCATCTCCGGGTCGAGCGCCGAGGTGGGCTCGTCGAAGAGCATGACCTTGGGCCGCATGGCGAGCGCGCGGGCGATGGCGGCACGCTGCTGCTGGCCGCCCGACAGCCGCGCGGGCTGCTTGCCGGCCTGCTCCGCGATGCCGACCCGGGCCAGCAGCTCGTGGGCGGTCCGCTCGGCCTCGGCGCGGCTCACGCCGCGCACCTTCGTCGGCGCGAGCATCACGTTCTCCAGCACGGTCTTGTGCTGGAAGAGGTTGAAGTTCTGGAAGACCATCCCCACGTCGGCCCGCAGCCGGGCCAGCGCGCGGCCCTCCTCGGGCACGGGGACGCCGTCGACGAGGATCTCGCCCGAGTCCGCCGCCTCCAGCCGGTTGAGGCACCGGCACAGCGTCGACTTGCCGGACCCGGAGGGGCCGATCACCACCACGACTTCGCCGCGCGCCACGTCGAGATCGACGTCGTGCAGCACGTGGTGCTCACCGAACCACTTGTTGAGGCCTCGTACCCGAATCATCGCCAACTTCCTTCGAAATCGAAGATAGGCCGGACCGTAATGGATGATTCTGGGCGAAGTCAACGCGATGGCGCAGAAAGTCAAGACGTGGTATTCCTTCCTCCATGCCAGGCAAAGAGAGGTTGCCGGTGCGGGGGGCGCAGGGCGACCTCCTGCGCCTCGTCGCCGCGGGCCACGCCGAATCGCGGGCCGAGCTCGCCCGCCTGTCCGGCCTGGCGGCCTCCAGCGTCTCGCTGCGCGTCGAGGAACTGATCGGCAGCGGGTTGCTGGTGGAGGAGGGCGCGGGCACCTCGCGCGGCGGCCGGCGACCCCGGCGGCTGCGGCTCAGCCCCAGCGCGGGACTGCTCGCGGTCGCCGACCTCGGCGCGCACCACGCGCGGCTCGGCCTCCTCGACCTCAGCGGCACCCCGCTGGTGGTCGAGGAGCGCCCCTGCGACATCCAGGAGGGACCCGAGGCGACCATCGACTGGATGGCCGCCGCGTTCGAGGACCTGCTGGCCGCGCACGGCCCGCCCGGGGTCCCGCTCCGCGGCGTCGGCACCGGCGTTCCCGGGCCCGTCGACCCGGCGACCGGCCGGGTCGTCGCGCCCTCGCGCATGCCCGGCTGGAACAACTTCCCCGTCGCGGAGCGCCTCGCCGCGCACTTCGACCTGCCGGTGCTGGTGGAGAACGACGCCAACCTGATGGCGGCCGGGGAGGCCAGGGCGTGGCCCAAGTGCGAGACGCTGATGGTGCTCAAGGCCGGCAGCGGCATCGGCTGCGGCGTGATCGTGAACGGCGCGCTGCACCGGGGGCGCGGCGCGGCCGGGGACATCAGCCACGTGCGGGTCAGGAGCGACTCGTCGGTCACCTGCTCCTGCGGTCACGACGACTGCCTGGAGGCCTACGCCAGCGGCGCGGCCCTCATGGGCGTGCTGGGCGAGCAGGGCATCGAGGTGCGCCGGCCCGCCGACGTCGTCGCGCTGGTCGAGAACGGGGTGCCCGAGGCCACCGCCCTCGTGCGCAACGCCGGGCGGCTCATCGGCGAGGTGCTCACCGTGCTGGTCAACTTCATCAATCCCGACGCCATCGTGGTCGGGGGCAGCCTGTCGCCGGCCGAGCCGCTGATCGCCTCGATCCGCGCGGCGGTGTACGAGCGGTGCCTGCCGCTGGCCACCCGCGACCTGGAGATCTCCCCCACCCGGTCGGGCCCCGACGCCGCCCTGCTCGGCGCCGGATCCCTGCTGCTCGACGCCGTGCTCGCCTGAGCTCGTTCATCCGACCCCGAAGGGACACCCCGCACGTGACCCGGTACTGCCTCTTCGACCTCGACGGCACGCTGACCGATCCCGAGGCCGGCATCGTCGCCTCGATGCGGCACGCCCTGTCCGCGACCGGGGTCGCGGAGGTGGAGCACGCGCGGCTCCGCGCCATGATCGGCCCTCCGCTCCAGGACGGTTTCCTCCGGCTCGGCGTGCCGCGGGACCGGGTCGCCGACGCGGTCCACGCGTACCGCGAGCGCTACACCGCGGGCGGCATGTACGAGAACGAGGTCATCGCGGGCATCCCCGCCGTGCTGGAGGCGCTCGTCGCCGGCGGCCGGACCCTGGCCGTGGCGACGTCGAAGCCGGCCGTCTACGCCGAGAAGATCCTGGTCCACTTCGGGCTCGACGGCTTCTTCTCGTACGTGGCCGGGGCGACGCTGGACGGGTCCCGGCGGCACAAGGCGGACGTCATCCGCCACGCGCTCGACGTCCTCGGCGCGACGCCCGAGGCGGCCGTCATGATCGGTGACCGCGGAGAGGACGTCGCCGGCGCGGCCGAGTGCGGCGTGCGATGCGTCGCCGTGACATGGGGGTTCGGCGACGCGGCCGAGTTCGCCGCCCCCGGCGTCGTCGCCGTGGTGGACACCCCCGCGCGCCTTCTCGAGGTGCTCACGCGGACCGGCCGGCGTCAGCCGGGAAATGGTGTCGAATTTCCGTGACGGGCCCTCTACCGTGGACGCCGTGACCACTCAGGTGATCGTGCTCAACGGCGGGTCCAGCGCGGGCAAATCCGAGATCGTGCGGCACCTGCAGGCCGTCCTGCCGCGGCCGTGGCTCGCGTTCGGGGTCGATTCGCTCATCGAGGCGATGCCCCGGTCCTTGCAGGGCACGGACGCGGGAGTCGAGTTCGCCCCCGACGGCGGGGTGGACGTCGGGCCGGAGTTCATGGCGCTCCAGGCGGCGTGGATGGAGGGCATCGCGGCGATGGTCCGCGCCGGAGCCCCGGTGATCATCGACGACGTGTTCCTCGGCGCGGCGTGGACCCAGCGACGCTGGCAGCGCGTTCTCGGCGGGCTGGACGTCCTGTGGGTCGGCGTCAAGTGTGACAGCGCGGTCGCCGCCGAGCGTGAGAGGGCCCGCGGGGACCGGGTCCCGGGGATGGCCGCGACGCAGGCGAAGATGGTTCACGAGGGTGTGGTCTACGACCTGGAAGTGGACACCACGCACACCGCGTCCCTGAGGTGCGCGAACATCATCGCTGCTCGTGTGACGCCGTAGGCGTGGGGGTGGCCCGGGCACGCGCCGGGCCACCCGCGCGCTACGCCGGTTCCTTGACGGCCGGGCCCGCCACGCCACGCTGCCGCGTGACGGGACGGCGCCGGGCCGGCAGCCCGGGCGTCGGGTTGGCCACACCCCAGGCGGCGCTCTTGCAGATCAGTTCCTTGTAGACGGCGGCGAGGCGTCCGGTCAGCACCGCCCGCACGGCGCGGTCGTCGGCGGTGACGTACTGGATCAGGCCCTCCTTGCGGCCCAGCGACATGCACTGGTTGAAGTAGCGGATCGACGCGTTCGGGAGCGGGCCGCCGGTCAGGCGTGCCGCGATGGCGTCGGCGGCCTGCCATGCGGTCGGCGTTCCCGAGGCGCAGGACATCCGCAGCGGCTTGTTCCCCGGCCCCATCACCATGGCCGCGTCGCCGATGGCGTACACGTCGGGGTGGGAGACCGAGCGCATGGTCCCGTCGACCACGATCTGTCCGGTGCCGTCGACAGGCGAGAGCCGGTCACCGAGGCCGTCGCGGGCGGCGAGGGCGACGTCGAGGTCCGGGCGGGCCTCGGCGATCTCGGCCGCGGCCTCGATACCGGTGAGGCCGCCGCCGACGACGACCACGGCCTGCCCCTCGGTCAGGCGGGACAGGCGCTCGCGCAGCCGGAGAGCTCCGGCGCGGCCGGCGATCTCGTAGGCGTGCTCGGCCGCCCCGGGGACGCCCTGGGCGTTCCAGCCGCTGCCGAGGGCGTAGACGAGCGTGTCGTAGGTGAGTTCCGCCGTGCCGTTCGCACCGGCGACGGTGACGGTCCTGCGGCCGACGTCGACGCCGGTGACCTTCGCGATCACCACTTCGACGCCGGTGCCCGCGAACATCCCGCTCAGGACCGGCGCTCGAGGTCCTGGCCGGTCGCCAGCTGATGCAAGCGGGCGTTCAGAAGGCTTCGAACAGGGGTTGCCCATGATCGGGGGCCGCCGCCCAGCGCGCGGTCGCCCGTTCGAGCTTGTCGGGGTTGATCTGGCTGCGCAACGCGGCGATGCCCCCGGCGGTGACCTCCAGGCACACGACGCCGACGACCCGGCCGTCGACGACGGCCACGAGGGCGGGCTCGCCGTTGGCGGTCCAGGTGTACACCTCGGGGCTTCCTCCGACCAGGGCGCGCTTGGCGGCGGCGGGTTTGAGCAGACCCCACACGAACTTCGCGACCGCGACGGCGCCCTCGAACGCCTTGGCCCGGGCCGGGACCTTCCCGCCGCCGTCGCCGACCGCGACGGCGTCCTGCGTGAGCAGGCGCACGAGCGACTCGATCCGGCCGTTCCTGGCGGCCGTCAGGAACTCCTCGACGATCCGCCGGGCGGCGGTCCCGTCGATCTCGGTGCGGGCCCTGCCGTCCGCGACGTGCTTCTTGGCGCGATGGAAGATCTGCTGGCAGGCGGCCTCGGTGATGTCGAGGATCTCGGCGATCTCCCGGTGGGGGTAGTCGAAGGCCTCCCGCAGCACGTACACCGCCCGCTCGTTCGGCGACAGGCGCTCCATCAGGGTGAGCACCGCGTATGAGACCGATTCGCGCTGCTCGGCGGTGTCGGCCGGGCCGAGCATCGGGTCCCCCGCGAGCAGAGGCTCGGGGAGCCATTGACCCACGTAGGTCTCGCGGCGTGCCCGGGCGGAGGTGAGCTGGTTGAGGCACAGGTTGGTGAGGACCTTCGTCAGCCACGCCTCGGGGATCTCGACGCGGTCGGCGTCAACCGCCTGCCAGCGCAGGAACGTCTCCTGCACGGCGTCCTCCGCCTCCCCGGCGGAGCCCAGCAGGCGGTAGGCGATGGCCTCCAGGCGCGGCCTGGAGGCTTCGAACCGGTCGACGTCGCGCGCGGTCAAGGTCATGGCCCGATCCTAGATCCCGGTCCTCGCACGGATTACGCCGGCAGGTCCGCCGGCGTGGAGGCGAACCGTGAGTCAGGCCACGTTACGCGCCCGGGCCGCCGCCGCGAGGCGTACGGCGTTGGCCGCGGCGTCGTCCCACTCGCGCTGCGCCGCCAGGTCGGCCTCCACGCCCGAACGGTAGGCGTCGACCTCCGCGCGCGTCCGGTCCTCGTCCCAGCCGAGAGCGGGCGCGATCAGCGCGGCGACCTCGGGGGCCGCCGCGAGCCCGTGGTCCCGCTCCTCGATGAAGACCCGGGTGCGGCGGACCAGGACGTCCTCCAGGTGCAGCGCCCTCGTGCGTGACCGCGTACACCGCCTCGGCCTTGAGGTAGCCCTCCGCCCCCGGGATCGGCTCGCCCAGGCCGGGGTCGGCCTCGATCAGCGCGAGCACCTCCTCGACGCAGAAGCCGTACCGGCCGAGCAGGTGCTCGACGCGCGCGACGGGCAGCCCGG
>NZ_JBFAOO010000278.1:0-7520 GCF_040675265.1 Microbispora sp. NPDC049633 | reverse complement strand
GTCGTGGCTCATGCTGGTCTGCGTCCCGGTGCTGCTGGTCTCGATCGGGCTGATCGTCTTCGCCGCCTTCCGGGGCGCCGCCGTTCCGGCCGCGCCGTACCGGGCCGCCCGTCGTCTCGTCACGCCCGGGGTCGGCCGGCCGGCCGGGACGGCCCGGCCTCGGCGGCCCGTCCTGGCGGGACGGCCGCCCCGGGGAGCCCGGGCTCCTCCTGTCACCGCCCGGGCCCTGGCCACTGCCTCGCCCGCTGGGACCCCCGCGGCCGGGACCCGGGTTCCGGCCGCTGTCTCTCACCGGTCCGTGCCCTCCTTCTGGGCCTGCTCCTGCGCCGTACCACCCGTGCCGCCCGTGCCGCCGGTGTCGAGGAACTTCGGCGGGGACTTGTCCTCCTCTAGGCCCTGCGCCCTGCCCTGCTCGTCCACCACGTCCGGCTGCGTCCACCGGCGGAGCTGGTTCTCCTGCTCCGCGGCCTGCTCGTGCAGTTCGTCGATGCTCGACCGCAGGTCGGTCAGCCGGAACGAGTCCTGCGCGAGGACCGTGTTGAGCAGCAGGAGGGTCACCAGGCCGCCGCACATGAGACCCACGACGAGCAGCACGAACGGCGCACGCGGCGGCCGCCGGAACGCCCGCCGCGCCATTGTGACACGCGCGGACGTCGCCGGCCGGGTTTCCGAACCACCGCGCCGGACGCGCCGCGGAGCGGGCGCGACCTCGGTGAGGCTGTGGGTTTCAGCGGGCGGCGCGGGACGGGTGACCGTGCGGGACGCGGCCGCGCGGGGAGCGGCCGTACGCGTCCGGGAGCCGTCACGCTTCGGGGACGCGACGGATCCGGTGGACGCCGCCGGTCCGGCGGCCGGAGCCGCCTCACGCCGGCGTCTGCCGTCCGTGCCCTGACGGGAGGCCGGGACGGCCTCGCGGCGACGGCTCTCCGTACCGCCTACGCGGGGGGCCGGGACGGCCTCGCGCCGGCGGTCTTCACCGGCCGTGGGCGCGCCGGGGCGGACGCGACGCTCCTTCGGAGCGGTGACGGCCTCGCCCGCCGTCGCGGCGGTCCGGCCCGGCACACGGGGCGGTGCGGCCGTGCGGGCCGCCGCCCTCCTGCTCTCCTGCTCTGTCCTCATCCCTCGCGGATCCTCTCTGCCGCCCGCAAGCGGGCCGAGGTCGCCCGCGGGTTGCGGGCCACCTCCTCGTCGTCCGGGAGCTCCGCTCCCCTCGTCAGAAGGCGGAACCGGGGCTGGTGAGCCTCCAGGGGGACCGGCAGCCCGAGAGGGCTGGTGTCCTTGGTTCGCGCCGCGAGGACCTGCTTGGTGAGCCGGTCCTCCAGGGAGTGGTAGGCGAGCACGACCACGCGCCCGCCCAGCGTCAGCGCGTCGAGCGCGGCGGGGAGCGCGCGCTCGAGCGCCGACAGCTCCCCGTTCACCTCGATGCGCAGCGCCTGGAACGTTCTCTTGGCCGGGTTGCCCCCGGTCCGCCTCGTCGCGGCGGGTATCGCCGCGCGGACCAGATCGGCAAGCCGTTTCGTGCTGGTGATGGGGTCCTTGGCGCGCTCCTTGACGATGAGGCTCGCGACGCGTGCCGCGAAGCGCTCCTCGCCGTAGTCGCGCAGGATGCGGGTGAGATCCGCGGCGGAGTAGGTGTTCACCACGCGTTCCGCGGTGAGCTCCTGCTCGCGGTCCATCCGCATGTCGAGGGGGGCGTCGTAGGAGTAGGCGAAACCGCGCTCGGCCTCGTCGAGCTGAGGGGAGGACACGCCGAGGTCGAACAGCGCGGCGTCCACGCGGGGCCGTCCGGCGTCACGGAGCACGTCGGCCAGTTCGTCGGAGACGGCGCGCACCAGAGTGATCCGGTCCGCGTACGGCGCGAGCCGGGCGGTGGAACGCTCGATGGCGGTGGGGTCGCGGTCGATGCCGACGAGGTGGAGGGAGGGGTGGGCGGCCAGCAGCGCCTCGGCGTGCCCGCCGAGACCGAGGTTGGCGTCCACGGCCACCGGCTCCGGTCCGGACAACGCCGGAGCGAGCAACTCCAGCACGCGATCGAGCATGACCGGAACGTGACCACCCGGCTGACCGGGCTCGTGCGACAACGCTTCCAACCCCCATTACGCCGCAGTACTCGCGGATTCGCGGCTGTGCCGCCGGTGACTACCCAACGGACCCCCACCCATGCCGGTTCCCGGGGAACCGACCCGTCCGGCCAGGTCCCCATCCGCGTCGCCGGCCGTGGCGTCTGACACCGGGGAAGGTGCATCAGCTGCCACTTGGGAGCGGGTGGAGACCTCGCCGAACGTCACCGACGGGTCAATCGATCGAAAGAAAAGGACCGGTCTACAGAATCCCGGGCAACACCTCCTCCGAGAGGTCGGAGAAGGCCTGCTCCTGGGCTTCCAGGTAGGTGTCCCATGCCTGGGCGTCCCAGATCTCCAGTCGCGTGTTGGCGCCGATCACGACGCAGTCACGTTCCAGCCCGGCGTATCGCCGCAGCGTCTGGGGAATCGTGATGCGCCCCTGCTTGTCCGGCACCTCGTCGGACGCGCTGGCGAAGAAGACACGGCTGTAGTCGCGGACCGCCTTCGCCGTAACCGGAGCGGTACGCAGGGCCTCGGTGATGCGCTGGAACTCCTCTACGGGGAAGACGTAGAGGCAGCGCTCCTGGCCTTTGGTGATCACCAGACCCTCCGCCAGCTCCTCGCGATACTTCGCCGGCAGGAACAGCCGTCCTTTGTCGTCGAGGCGCGGGTGGTGGGTGCCGAGGAACACCGGACCCACCTCCTGTGCCTTGTGGAGCGCTCAGCGCTATAGCCCCTGCCCTCCACTGCGCACCACCATACTCCACTTCTCCCCACCGTCAACTGATTCTGAGCGTGTCCGCATTCAAAAAGCGCGGCGTTTTCGCAGGTGAAAAGGGGTGGGCCGGAGTGGGGCGCGGCGGCGGCCCCCGGCCCGCGCGCGGGCGTGTCGGCACCGCCGGAAACCCCGGCGCGTACGGGGTTCCCGCCGCCGCACCGGGGGCCGGTGGAGCGAAGTGGAGCGCGCGGGGGCGGCCCGGGGTTCGCGTGTCACGGGATTCGGACGAGCACGGAACGCGACCGTGAAGAGAGGCCACAACACTGTGGGCAGTTCGCCCGGATTTCCGGACAAAGTCGCCCTAGAAGCACAGGGGACATAGGGTCAGTGCACAGAATGGAAAAGGAACGTTTAACGCCCCATTCTCGGGGACGCACCCTCATGGAGGCCTGGTGGCAGTAACTCCCGACGTCACCGATGCGGCAGCCCGGCTCGAGGATCTGGTCGACACCGCCCACCGGATCCGCAACGCGATCGAATCAGTGATCGAGGGCAAGAGCGACGTCGTCCGCCTTACTCTCACCGTGCTCCTGGCGGAGGGCCACCTGCTCATCGAGGACGTGCCCGGCGTCGGCAAGACGATGCTCGCCAAGGCCCTGGCGCGTTCGATCGACTGTCCGGTCAAGCGCGTGCAGTTCACCCCGGACCTGCTGCCGAGCGACATCACCGGGGTCAGCGCGTACAACCAGCAGACGCGGGAGTTCGAGTTCAAGCCCGGGCCGATCTTCGCCAACATCGTCGTGGGCGACGAGATCAACCGCGCCTCCCCCAAGACGCAGTCCGCCCTCCTCGAGTGCATGGAGGAGCACCAGGTCACGGTCGACGGCGCGACGTACGCGCTGGAGTCGCCTTTCATGGTCATCGCGACGCAGAACCCGATCGAGATGGAGGGCACCTATCCCCTCCCCGAGGCGCAGCGCGACCGCTTCACCGCGAAGATCGCCATGGGGTACCCGGAGACGGCCGCCGAGCTGGAGATGCTCGACGTGCACGGCGCCTCCCAGCCGCTGGACAAGATGGAACCCGTCGCGACCACGGCCGAGGTGGCCGCGCTGATCCGGGCCGTCCGCGCGGTGTACGTCTCCCAGCCGGTCAAGCGTTACGCGGTCGACCTGGTGGCGGCGACCAGGCACTCCCCCGAGCTGCGACTGGGCGCCTCCCCGCGGGCCACCCTTCATCTGGTGCGCGGCGCGCGGGCCCACGCCGCGCTGGCCGGCCGCGACTACGTGATCCCCGACGACCTGCAGGACCTGGCCGTCCCCGTGCTGGCGCACCGCCTGCTGCCGAGCCTGGAGGCGCAGGGCCAGCGCCGCCACGCCGAGCAGATCGTCGGCGAACTGGTGCGGCGCGTTCCCGTCCCCGACGCCAAGTAGCGGACGCAAGTGCGCCGGGCGCGCGCCCGGCGCAGTGACAGTGAGCAAGTGACGGAGGGCCCATGACCGGGCTGAAGGCTCTGACTCCGCGGGGACGGTCGTTCCTCGCATCCGGCGTGGCGGCCCTGCTGTGCGCCCTCGTGCTCGGGGAGCAGGACCTGCTCCGCGTGGCCGTGCTGATCATCGCGATGCCGCTGCTCGCCTCGATGGTCGTGGCGCGTACGCGGTACCGGCTGGCCTCCGCCCGGCGGCTCGGCCCAGCGCGGGTGCAGACCGGCGAGGAGAGCACGGTCACGCTGCGCCTGGAGAACGTCACCCGGCTGCCCACCGGGCTGCTGCTGGTGGAGGACACCCTGCAGTACGCGCTGGGCACCCGGCCGAGGTTCGTCCTCGACCGCATGGAGCCGCGCGGCGTCCGGGAGATCGACTACAAGGTGGGCTCGGACCTGCGCGGCCGCTTCCCGATCGGGCCGCTGTCCGTGCGGATCGCCGACCCGTTCGGGCTGGTCGAGCTGACCCGGTCGTTCACCGTCACCGACACACTCGTGGTCACTCCCGAGGTGGTGCCGCTGCCGCCGGTGCGCCTCGCGGGCGAGTACAGCGGCGGCGGCGACAGCCGTACGCGGTCGGTCGCGGCGGCGGGCGACGACGACGTGGCGCCCCGCGAGTACCGCCAGGGTGACGACCTGCGCCGGGTCCACTGGCGCTCGACCGCGCGGCGCGGCGAGCTGATGGTCAGGCGCGAGGAGCAGGAGTGGCAGAGCCGTGGCGCGCTGCTGCTCGACACCCGCAGGCACGCGCACCGGGGCGATGGGCCGCGCTCGTCGTTCGAGGTGGCGGTCTCGGCCGCCGCGTCCATCGGCGTGCACCTGTCCGCCGAGGGACTCGCCCTGCGCCTGGTCACCGACCAGGGCGCCCGGCACGTGGTGGACAGCGGCCAGTCGTGGTCCCTGCTCGACACGCTCGCCGTCGTCCGGCAGAGCACGGCGCGGTCGCTGGAGCACGGTGTCGGCGCGCTGCGGCAGGGCGGCGGGGAGGGACTCATCATCGCGGTCCTCGGCGCGCTCGACCCCGAGGAGGCCCGGACCCTCGCGCAGCTCAGGCACTCGGGCGTGACCGCCGTCGCGGTCCTGCTCGATCTCGCGTCCTGGGACCGGGCCTCCGGGAACGGGGCCTCCTGGGACGACGCCGCCGCCGAGAACGCGCGGACCGCGCGGTCCGTGCTGACCGGCGGCGGGTGGCGGGTGCTCGACCTGCCCGCCGGCGCCTCGCTCGCCGGCGTGTGGCCGGAGGCCGGCAGCAAGCGGAGCGCGGCCTGAACCGGCCGGTCCGGCGGGAGGGAAGGTAAGAGGCAATGAAACTGCCGGTTGCGGCGGGGCTGGCCACGGCGGCCGTCACAGTCACGCTCTACCCCCTCTTCGAGGGCGGGTCCTGGTTCTGGTCCTGCGTGGGTGCGGTCCTCGTCACCACCTTGACCGGGGCGGCCGCCTCCCGGCTGGGCGCCCGTCCCTGGGTGGCGCCGGCGGTGACGCCCGTCGCGGTCCTGCTCTATCTGACGGCCGTCTTCACGCCGGAGGAGGCGTGGCTGCGGGCCGTCCCCACCGGGGACTCGGTCGTCCTGCTCGCCGAGCTGCTCGGCTCCGGGTTCGACGACATCCAGCGGTACGCCGCCCCGGTGCCGGTCCAGCCCGGCATCACCCTGCTCACCACGTCGGGCGTGGCGCTGATCGCCCTCCTCGTGGACGTCTTCGCGGTACGGCTGCGCCGGGCGGCGCTGGCCGGGCTGCCGCTGCTCGCCCTGTTCACCGTGCCCGCCGCGGTGATGACGGAGCCGATCGGGTGGCCCGCGTTCGTCGTCGCGGCGTTCGGTTACATCGGCCTGCTCGTCACCGACGGGCGGGACCGCCTGAGCCGCTGGGGCCGCGTCGTGGTGGTGCGCCGTTCCACCGGCTCGGCGCGCGGCGCCGCCCCCGACACCGAGCGGCTCGCCCTGTCGGGCAAGCGCATCGGCGTCACGGCGATCACGCTGGCGATCCTGGTACCCGCGGTGCTGCCGGCGCTCAGCCCCGACCCGCTGTTCGGCTTCGGCGTGGGCAACGGCCTCGGCGGGGGCGGCGGCGGCAACATCGGCATCCCCGACGCCATCGCCAAGCTCGGCGGGCAGCTCAGGCAGCAAGGCAACGGCACCGTGCTCACCTACACCAGCAGCGACGACGTGCCGCGTTACCTGAGGATCTACTCCCTCGACATCTTCGACGGGACGAAGTGGACGCTGGCCCCGCTGCGCGGGCGCCCGGAGGACCGCGTGTCGGAGGGGCCGCTGCCGCCCCCTCCCGGCCTGCGTCCCGGGGTGACGCTGAAGCGGGCCGAGATGCGGGTCGCGATGAGCGAGGACATCGACGAGCTCAACTTCCTGCCGCTGCCGTATCCGGCCCGGCAGGTCGAGGCGGACGGCGACTGGCGCGCCGACCGGTCCTCGCTGATGGTCTTCTCCACCGAGGACGAGGCGGCCGGGCTGGAGTATCGGGTGGTGACCGAGGAGCCCGCGCCCACCACGACGGAGCTGCGCACGGCGGTGACGCTGCCCGACAGCGAGCGCTACCTGCAACTGCCCGACGGGCTCGACCCCCGGGTGGAGGCGCTCGCGCGCCGTGTCGCCGCCGACGCCGCCACGCCGTACGAGAGCGCGGTCGAGCTCCAGGAGTGGTTCACCCGGAACGGCCGGTTCACCTACGACCTGCGCGCGTCCGGGTCGGGCGCGGAGGCGCTGTCCCGCTTCCTGCTGCGCGACCGCAGGGGCTACTGCGAGCAGTTCGCCGGGGCGATGGCCGTGATGGCGCGTCTGCTCGGCATCCCGGCACGGGTGTCGATCGGCTACACGGGCGGCACCAAGATCGGTGACGTGTGGACGGTCCGCACCCATGACGCGCACGCCTGGCCCGAGCTGTTCTTCGACGGCATCGGCTGGCTGCGGTTCGAGCCCACCCCCGCCGGGGCGGGCGGGCAGGGCACGGCCCAGGTGCCGACGTACTCGCTGCCCGTCACGCCGACGGCCGAGCCCACCGCCGGCGCGTCCGAGGGGCCGTCGTCGGACGACGAGGACACCGGCCAGAGCGCGGGGCCGGCCCGGCCCAACCCGCGCCAGCTCGACCGCGACCTCGACGGCACGCCCATCGCGGCCGACCCGGGCACGCCCGCGGCGGTCACGTTCGGCATCGGCGCCGCCGCCGCGCTCGCCCTGCTGTTGCTGCCCGCCGCCGCGCGGCTCCTGGTCCGCCGCCGGCGGCTGCGCCGGCTGACGCGACC
>NZ_JBFAOO010000277.1:0-7543 GCF_040675265.1 Microbispora sp. NPDC049633 | reverse complement strand
TTTGCTGGTGTTTGTCCTGTTTTTCATCGTTGCAGCTCCCTTCCCCCACGCCCCCGCGCCGGGCGGCGGCCCCGCGCGGCGCCCGCGTGCCTCCCGCCGCATGGGAAGTGCCCGGAACCCGTCGCCCTCCGGGCGCTTCCCGCCTCTTCCCGCCCCCAGCCGGGGGCTCCGTGCGCCTTTTCATCGCCCCCTCCGGGGGCCGCCCTGCCTGATACCGAGAGGAAGTCCATGGTCGTGTCCACCACGTCCCGGCCCGGCGCGGGACGGAGACCCGCGTCTCCAGGTGGCCCTCCGCCTCCGGGCGGCCTGCGGCGCGGGATCGCCGACCGCGTCCCGGCGCGGCTGCGCCGCGTCGCCCTGCCGTACCTGCTGATCCTTCCGGCCGTGCTGCTCGAACTGCTCGTCCACCTGGTGCCCATGGTGATCGGCATCGGCATGAGCTTCCTCAAGCTCACGCAGTTCTTCCTGCGCAACTGGTCGGCCGCGCCCTTCGCGGGGCTGGACAACTACCGCGTCGCCGTCGACTTCGACGGCGCGGTCGGCCGCTCGCTGTTGCACTCGTTCCTCGTCACCGTCGCGTTCACCGTGCTCACCGTCGGGCTGTCGTGGCTGCTCGGCATCTGCGGCGCGGTGCTCATGCAGGGCTCGTTCCGGGGCCGGGCCGTGCTGCGCGCGCTGTTCCTCGTGCCGTACGCCCTGCCGGTCTACGCCGGGGTGATCACCTGGAGCTTCCTGCTCCAGCGCGACTCGGGGCTGGTCAACCACGTGCTGGTGGACCAGCTGCACCTGTTCGGCGATCGGCCGTTCTGGCTGATCGGATCCAACAGCTTCGTGTCCCTCATCGTGGTCTGCGTGTGGCGATCGTGGCCGTTCGCCTTCCTCGTGCTGATGGCCGGGCTGCAGAACATCTCCGACGACCTGTACGAGGCGGCGGCGATCGACGGCGCGGGCTGGGGCCGGCGGCTGCGCGCGGTCACGCTGCCCATGCTGCGCCCCGTCAACCAGGTGCTCGTCCTGGTGCTGTTCCTGTGGACGTTCAACGACTTCAACACGCCGTACGTGCTGTTCGGCAAGTCGGCGCCGCACGAGGCGGACCTGATCTCGATACACATCTACCAGAGCTCGTTCGTCACCTGGAACTTCGGCTCGGGCTCGGCCATGTCGGTGCTGCTCCTGCTGTTCCTGCTGCTGGTGACGGCCGTGTACCTGGTCGCGACGTCCCGGAGGAGGAGCGATGCGTGAGCCCCGCTGGCTGCCGTGGGCGCGGTGGATCGGCCTCGGCCTGCTCGGCCTGTTCACCCTGACCCCGCTGTACGTGATGCTGACCTCGGCGATCAAGCCGCTGCGGGACGTGCAGGGGGACTTCCAGTGGATCCCCACGACGATCACCCTGCGCCCGTTCGCCGACATGTGGCGGACGGTCCCGCTGGCCCGCTACTTCGCCAACAGCATCGTCGTGGCGTCGGTGGCCGCGCTGGTCTCGGTGCTCATCGCGATCTTCGCGGCGTACGCGATCAGCCGCTTCCGCTTCCCCGGACGCCGGATCTTCTCGGTCACCGTGCTGTCGACGCAGATGTTCCCGGGCATCCTCTTCCTGCTCCCGCTGTTCATGATCTACGTGAACCTCGGGACCGCGCTCGGGGTCGAGCTGTACGCCAGCCGCACCGGGCTGATCATCACGTACCTGACCTTCTCGCTGCCGTTCTCGATCTGGATGCTGGCCGGCTACTTCGACTCGATCCCGACGGCTCTGGACGAGGCCGCCCAGGTCGACGGCAGCGGCCCGGTCGGGGCGCTGCTGCGCGTCGTGCTCCCCGCCGCCACCCCCGGTATCGTGGCCGTCGCGATCTACGCGTTCATGACCGCGTGGGGGGAGGTGCTGTTCGCCTCGGTCATGACCGACGAGACGAGCCGCACCCTCGCCGTCGGCCTGCAGGGGTACGCCACCGAGAACGACGTCTACTGGAACCAGATCATGGCGGCCTCCCTGGTCGTCAGCGTCCCCGTGGTGGCGGGGTTCCTGCTGCTGCAGCGCTATCTCGTGCAGGGCCTCACCGCGGGCGCCGTGAAGTGAACGCCGACCATCACCACCATCGAACCAAGGAGAACCAGCGAATGGAGCCGCAGCGCGGCCACGCCCCCGATGTAACCGCTTTCGACGACTTCGTCTGGGGCGTCGCCACCTCGGCCTACCAGATCGAGGGCGCGGCCCTCGAGGACGGCAGGCTGCCCTCGATCTGGGACACCTTCTGCAGGGTGCCCGGCGCGATCGACGGCGGCGACACCGGTGACGTGGCCTGCGACCACTACCACCGGTGGCGCGAGGACGTCGGCCTGCTCCAGCGACTCGGCGTGGACGCCTACCGCTTCTCGGTGGCCTGGCCGCGTGTGGTGCCCGACGGCACCGGTCCGGTGAATCCGCGCGGGCTGGCCTTCTACGACCGCCTCGTGGACGCCCTGCTCGACGCCGGCATCCGGCCGTTCGTGACCCTCTACCACTGGGACCTGCCGCAGGCGCTGCAGGACCGCGGCGGCTGGCCCGAGCGCGACACCGCGCAGCGCTTCGCCGAGTACGCCGCCGTCGTGGCCGAACGGCTCGGCGACCGCGTCGCCGACTGGACGACGATCAACGAGCCGCTGTGCTGCTCCTGGCACGGGCACCTGGAGGGCTCGATGGCCCCCGGGGTGCGGAACCTGGAGGCGGCCGTGCGCACCTCCTACCATCTCCACCTCGGGCACGGCCTCGCCGTGCAGGCCGTACGGGCCGCCGCGCGGCTGACGCCGTCGATCGGGATCGTCAACAACCTCAGCCCGATCGACCCCGCGACCGACAGCGAGGAGGACCACGCCGCCGCGCGGCGCCTCGACGGGCACGTCAACCGGTGGTGGCTCGACCCGGTGACCGGCCGCGGCTACCCCGAGGACATGCTCGCGGTGTACGGCGTCGACCTGCCGATCCGGCCGGGCGACCTGGAGACGATCGCGACGCCGCTCGACTACCTGGGCGTGAACTACTACTTCCGGCAGGTCGTGACGGCCGACCCCGGGGGGCCCGTGCCGTACGCGCGGCAGCTGGAGGTGCCGGGGGCGGCGACCACGGCCATGGGCTGGGAAGTCGACGCGACCGGCCTGGAGCGCCTGCTGGTCCGCCTCACCCGGGAGTACGCCGCGCCCCGCCTGTACGTCACCGAGAACGGGTCGGCCTGGCCCGACACCGTCGGCGCGGACGGCGCGGTCGACGACCCGGAGCGCCTGGCCTACCTGGAGGACCACATCGCGGCCTGCGGCCGGGCGATCGAGCAGGGGGCGCCGGTGGCGGGCTACTTCGCGTGGTCGCTGCTGGACAACTTCGAGTGGGCCTACGGCTACGACAAGCGGTTCGGCCTGGTGCACGTCGACTACGAGACCCAGGCGCGGACCGTCAAGGCGAGCGGCCGCCGCTACGCCGAGATCATCGCGGCGGGCAAGCGGCTGCGGGTGGCCTGACCGGCGCGGCGCCGGTGGTCCGTCAGGCCGACTCGCGGACCACCAGCGCCGGCTGCACGATGACCGAGGTGACCCGGAAGTCCGGGTCCGCGACGTGCGCGAGCAGCAGGCGGGCCATCTCGGCGGCCATGTCCTCCATCGGCTGGCGCACGGTCGTCAGCGGCGGGCGGCAGGCGGCCGCGGCGCTGTCGTCGAAGCCGACCACCGCGACGTCCTCGGGCACCCGGCGCCCGAGGTCGCGCAGGGCGAGCAGCGCGCCCTGCGCCATCAGGTCGTTGGCGACGAAGACGCCGTCGATGTCCGGGTGCTCCTTCATGAGCCGGTGCATGCCGGCCTCCCCGCTCGCGGGCATGAAGTCGCCCTCCACGGCCGGCACGTACGGGTGGCCGTGACCGGCCATGGCCTCCTGGAATCCCGACAGCCGGTCCTGCGCCGCGGGGACGTCGAAGGGGCCGCTGATCGTGGCGACCCGCCGGCAGCCGCGAGCCACCAGGTGGTCGGCCGCCAGCGCCGCGCCGGCCCGGTGGGCGAGGTCGACGTAGCTGATCGGAATCGGCCGGGCGGGCCGCGCCCACAGCACGGCGGGCACCCCGGCGTCCACCAGCAGCTTCGGCAGCGGGTCCTCGCCGTGCGTCGAGACGACCAGGGCGCCGTCGGCGCTGCCCTGCCGGAGGAAGGACACGACGTCCTCGCGGGTCTGCGCCGAGTCCGCCAGCATCAGCACCGGATGGATGCCCCGCGGCCGCAGATATCCCACCACACCGCTGGCCACCCGCCCGAAGAACGCGTCGGCGAAGACGCGGGACTCGAACGGCTCGCCGCCCTTCGCGTCGCCCGCGCCGGAGACGACCAGTGCCACCGCTCCCGTACGGCGGGTGACGAGGGACCGGGCGGCCCGGTTCGGCACGTACCCGGTCGTCGCGATGGCCCGGTGCACGGCCTCCTGGATCTCGGGCGCCACATTGCGGATACCGTTGATCACGCGCGAGACGGTCGCCCGGGACACCCCCGCCACGCGGGCCACGTCCTCGAGTGTGGGAGTTCCCGAGAGCGGCGGAAGTTCGCTGGTCATGCAGCCATTTATAGCACGGAGGGGGAGAGCGCTCTCCGGCGTCGACCGGCCGTCCCGCACCCGCCCGACATGTGAGGAGGAGCGACGCGAATGCCCGGACTACTGGTCCTTCGACCCGTCACGGAAGCCGATCTGGACGCCTTCGACGCGGCCTTCCAGAGCGAGAGCGGGGCGACGCCGTACCAATGGTTCGGCTTCACCCCGACGGCGGGGCTGCGCGAGGCCCTGCGCACCCGCGGGCTGCTGGCGGGAGCCGACAACATGCTCGCCGTGACGGTGGACGGCGAGCTCGCCGGGCGGGTGGAGTGGCTGGAGCGGCGCTGGGGCCGTCGCGACACGTCGCTGTGCTGGGAGATCGCCGTCGGCCTGCTGCCGGACTGGCGCGGCCGGGGCGTCGGGACCCGCGCCCAGCGGGAGCTCGTCCGCTATCTCTTCACGCACACCCGGGTGGAACGCGTCCAGGCGACCACCGATCCGGAGAACAGGGCCGAGATCAGATGCCTGGAGAAGATCGGATTCCGTCTGGAGGGCGTCGTACGGCGTGCGCAGTGGCGCGGCGGACGCTGGCACGACCAGCTCCTCTACTCCGTACTCAGGGACGAGTTCGAGCCGGTGGGCTGACCCTGGCGGAGCCGGCTCGCCATGGGGGTCGGTCACCGCGCCGGGAGGAATCTCCGGCCCTCATGTCCCTCGGCTCGGCTTCCCGGCCCGGTGGAGGTTCGCGCGCGTCCGTCCTCGACCACGGTGGCGAAACGGGAGGCCACCTCGCCCCAGGAGGCCCGCGAGAGCGGGTCGTCGGCCACGGCGGCGGCGTACAGCTCGTCGAGGTCGAGACCGCGCCGGCGGGTGTACTCGACGTCCCACTGCCGGATGCGTTCGGGCCGCACCTCGGGGTGGAACTGCACGCCCCAGGCGCGGTCGCCCAGCCGGAAGGCCTGGTAGGGGCAGCGCTCCGTCTCGGCCAGCCAGACCGCGCCCGGCGGCAGGACCGTGATGGCGTCGATGTGGTTCTCGATCGCCGGGACGACGGCGGGCAGCCCGCCGAAGACCGGGTCGTCCGCCGCCTCGGCGCGGATGGTGATCGACGTGCTGCCGTGCTCGGGCGCCCCGGCGTCGCCTTGGACCGTCCCGCCGCCGATCGAGGCCAGCATCTGGCCGCCGAGGCAGATGCCGAAGAACGGCACCGGCCCGGCGAGGGCCTGCTCGACGAGGGCGCGGGTGGCCGGCAGCCAGGGCGCCCTGTCGTCGTCGTCCGGGAGGTAACCGCCGCCGAGCACGAGCAGGCCGTCGTGCTCCAGCCGCGGCGGAAGGGCGGATCCGTCGAAGGCGGTGACCACGTCGACGGCGACCCCGGCGGCGGCCAGCCATTCCCCGAACCGCCCGGGACCCCCGTTCGGTCCGTTCTGTACGGCGAGCACACGCGGCGTCTCCGGCATGAGGCCCGACTCTACCGTCCCCGTCCGCGCGCACGATTCCGCTTCTCCCATGGCTCCGCTTCTCCCGCGGCGCGACGGCAGGCGCGATCACGGCGTACCGGCGCTCACGTGATCTTGCCGCCCTGGCGGAGGCACAATGGGGGCATGCCCACGACTCGTCTCACCGGCGCGATCCGCCTTCCCGACGGCGCCTGGGTCCGCGGACGCGGCCTGTGGCGCCCCGCCCCCGCGGGCGAGCCGCCCGAGTACGGCCTCTACCTCGGCGGCCCGCGGCTCAGGCGCAAGCACGATCAGGCCCTCCTGTGGACGCACGAGTGGATCGACTGGCCCGACTTCCTGCTGCCCCGCGACCGGGAGCAGGCGATCGGCCGTATTCGCGAGCTGCACGAGCACGCCCGGGCGGGCCGCCGGGCGGAGGTCGCCTGCGGCGGGGGAGTGGGACGCACCGGCACCGTCATCGCGTGCCTGGCCGTCCTGTCGGGCCTGCCCGCCGACCAGGCCGTCGCCTGGGCGCGGGCCGAGTATCACCCGAGGGCCGTCGAGACGCCCTGGCAGCGCCGCTGGGTGCTGCGGTTCCCCGGCTCCTGACGGAGACGGCGCCGCCCGCGAGGCGGACAGCGCCCGGAGCGCCGTGAGGGCCACCACGGCGCCGAGCGCGAGTGAAGGGGAGCGGGCGTGAAGGGGAGCGGGCGAGGCGTGGCCGGGCCCGGTCCCCGGGCGCGATGCGGGTGTGTTGCGGGCCGACCGGGAGGCCGGTTTCAGCTGTCCGAAATCCGTATGGTTGGGTTCCCTTGTGCTTGTCGACGTGCTCGGGTTGGCCGGGATCGGTCTGGTCGCCGGGATCGTCAGCACGGTCGTGAGCCTGGCCTCGATCGTGTCGTACCCCGCGCTGCTGGCCTTCGGCCTGCCGCCGCTCACCGCGAACGTCACCAACACGGTCGCGCTGATGTTCACCGGAGTGGGGGCGGCGGCCGGGTCGCGGCCGGAACTGGCGGGGCAGGGGCGTCTTCTCGCCCGGCTCGGCCTCGCCACCGCGCTGGGCGGGGCGGCGGGCGCGGCGCTGCTGCTGGTCACGCCGTCGCGGACGTTCGAGGCGGTCGCCCCATGGTTGATCGCGGGCGCCTCGCTGCTGCTGTTGCTGCGCCCGCCCCGCGCGGGACGGGTGCACCTCGGCGGGGAGAAGGGCCTGGCCCTGCGCGTGGGCGCCTTCTGCGTCGCCGTCTACACCGGCTACTTCGGCGCGGCCGGCGGCATCATGATGTTCGCCGTGCTCGCCGCGGCGCTCGACCGCCCCGCGGCCGGGGTCAACGCGGTCAAGAACGTCGTGGGAGCGTTCGCGAACGCCGTCGCGGCCGTCTGGTTCGCCCTGTTCGGGCCGGTCGACTGGGCGGCGGTCGGACCCCTGGCGGCGGGGTTCCTCGTGGGCGGGTGGCTGGGCCCGGCGGTCGCCCGCCGCCTGCCCGGCGACACGCTGCGCCTCACCGCGGCCCTGTGCGGTCTCGCGGTCGCGGTCAAGCTCGGCGTCGACGTGTACGGCGGCTGAGCGGGC
>NZ_JBFAOO010000276.1:0-7621 GCF_040675265.1 Microbispora sp. NPDC049633 | reverse complement strand
TCTCCGTAGCTGCCTCCGCCCGCGTGCTCTATGGGCGGGGGGGGGGCCCCCCCCCCTTTTTCTTTTGGGCGGGGGCCGGTCGGCCACGGCCCCCCGCCCCGCGGTCGTACCCGAGCCGTTCCCGTCCGCGCGCCGGGCCGACGGCGTCAGGGCGCCGGCAGGCCAGGTCACCGGCAGGACGTCAGGGCAGCAGGACCAGCCGGCCGCGCAGGCCACCCCCGCGCAGGCGTTCGTACGCCTCGGCCGCCCGCTCCAGGGGATAGGTGCCGGCGACCCGCGTGGTCAGCAGTCCGGCCTCGGCCAGCTTCGTCACGTCGAAGAGCTGGTCCGCGTCGGCGCGGACGAACACCGTCGAGACCCGGATGCCGCGCAACGGGAGCGGGGCCTGCCCGGCGGCGACGGCGACGAACGCGCCCCCGTTGCGCACGGCGTCCAGCGCGGGCAGGCCGGCGACCGCCGCGTCCACCAGGCCGTCCACGCCGCCGGGAACGACGGCCCTGACGGTCGCGGCCAGGTCGGCGCCCCTCGGTATGAACCACTCCGCGCCGAAGCCCCGCACGAGCGGCTCGTCGCCCGGCGCGGCGACCGCGGCGACCCTGATCCCCCGCGCCGCGGCCAGCTCCACGAGGTAGCCGCCGAGGCCCCCGGCCGCGCCCGTGACGAGCAGGGTCTCGCCCTTGTCGAGCCCGGCGAGGTCGAGCGCCTGGACGGCGGTGAGCGCGTTCAGCGGCAGTGTCGACGCCTCGGGTGCGGCCACCCCCGCGGGCGCCGGCGCGACGGCCGCCTCGTCCAGCACCACCAGGTCCGACTGAGCCTTGGGCCGGTCGGTCAGCCGATCCGACAGCCCGATGACGCGCTCACCGGGGCGTACGGCCGTCACGCCCGCTCCGGCCCGGTCGACCACGCCCGCCACGTCCCAGCCCAGCGCGTACGCCTCCAGCCGGGGCGTGAGGCCGTAATCGGGCAGGGCGCCCGAGGCGGTGATGAGGTCGATCGGGTTGACGGCGGCCGCCTCCACCCTGATCCGCACCTGGCCCGGCCCCGGCTCGGGATCTGGCGTCTCGATCACCCGTACGGCACCGTCCTGTGCCACCAGTGTTCTCATGTGTCCTCCTTCCACCTGGCGCCGAGCGTAGGGGGAGTTACTCTCTTTCAGTTAGTAGGCACCTGTAAGTGCGTAAGTAAGGCGGAGGAAAGGTGTAATCGACCCTCGGTGCCGGTCCGAACCCGACTGCCGGCTCACGTGCCTGGGTGAAATCTCCGAGCGCCGCCGGAAGCGATCGGGCGGAGGCTGTCGAGGCGCCCCGGAAGGCGTACGACCGGCCGGTCGGCTTTCAACCTTGACGACCTTCGCGGCAGGCGTTTACCTTCCCTGAAGGGTGGGCCGACGAATCATCGTCGTGGGGGAGGGCGGACGATGGGTGTTCCCGAGGTCGTCTACCGAGGTGACAGTCTCGCCTCGGACTTTGATCGTGCCGGTATCACCGATGAGGACTTACTTCTTCTCGCGGAGCTGGCCAAGGGCGTGACCGCAGACCGCGTGGGCCGCAGTCTCGACGTCAGCGGGCGCACGGTGCGGCGGCGGCTGCGGGGCATCTGCGACCGCATCGGCGTCGCGACGGCGATCGAGGCCGTCGCCTGGGCGGCACGCCGCCGCCTCATCTGACCGTGTTCCGGATCGCACGAGGCCGGGAAGGGCGCCGGAGAAAGCGGCGACGTCGGCGGAGCCGTCCAAGCGGCGGCTCGGCCGGCGTGAGCTCCGGGTCGCGCGGTCTCGCGGCGAGGCTAGGCCGGTGTGAGCTCCGGGTCGCGCGGTCTCGCGGCGCGGTTCAGCCGGCGCGCGCTCCGGGGCGCGCGGTCTCGGCGGCCCCGCTCAGTCGGCGACGCGCACCGCTCCCGCGAACGGCCGTCCGGCGATCTTGGCGATGTGGATGACGTCTCCCGTGCGCGGCGCGTGGATCATGTAGCCGCCGCCGATGTAGATGCCCACGTGGTGCAGGTCGGAGTAGAAGAACACCAGATCGCCGGGGCGGAGCTGGTCGCGGGAGATGTGGGTGCCGGCCGTCCACTGGTCGCCCGTGTAGTGGGGCAGGCTGATGCCGACGGCCTGGTAGGCCGCCATGACGAGACCCGAGCAGTCGAAGGAGCCGGGGCCCTCGGCGCCCCACACGTACGGCTTGAGCTGCTGCCTGAGGGCCCAGCGCGCCGCCTGGGCGGCCTTGCCGTCGCCCACGATCGGGAACGCCATCCGGCTGCGCGTCTCGCTGCCGACCGTGCGGGAGACCTGCCGGTAGAGGCTGCTCTCGGTCTTCTTGATCAACTTGGTGATCTTGTCGCGGCGCGAGTCGAGGCCGGTGAGCAGCTTCTTGACCTCGGCCTGCCGGGCCGCCGCGCTCTCCCTGGCCCGCGCGGCGGCGTCCATGGCCTTGGTGACCTCGGCGACCTCCTGGCTCTCCTGCAGCTCCAGCGCGTACGTCGTGGAGGCCTGGCTCAGGTACTTCCGCGGGTCGGCGTCGCTGTCGATGAGCACGAGCGCGTTGCCGAGCCCGTTGGTCATGTAGGAGTGCTGCGCGAGGGCGCTGGCCTTCTGCCGGCGGACCTCCAGCTCGGCCTCGCTCTTGGCGAGGTTCTTCTTGGCGAGCTCGGCGGACCTCTCGGCCGCCTTCAGCCGCACGCGCTCGCCGTTGTACTGCTCGGTGAGGCTCTCGATCTCGGTGTAGAGGCTCTCGACCTGTTCCGTGAGCTCCTTGAGGCTCGGCTTGGGGTCGGCGGTGGCGCGGACCACCGGGGCGCCGAACGTGATCGCGGTGAGCGCGACGCCGACGAACGCCAATCGGCGGATGGCACCCGGACCGGCCGTGCCGGATCCGGACCGTCGGCGGCGGGCGTGCCTGCCCGCCGGCCGTCCTCCACGCGTGCGCAACCGAGCTCCTCTCCCACATGTGCCCCGCGGCAGGCCGTGTGTCGTGGAGCACGGCCATGTGGCGGGGCACTACTGAGCGCCTACCGGGTTAGCTGACGGGTTCGGGCCGGAGTAGCCCTACCTTGGTGGATTCACCCCTTGACGATCTAGACCGAACCGATCCTGATCCTGCAGTTGGGTCCCCGGCTCCCCTCCGCACTCGGTGCTTCGAAGATTCGGCGCCCGGCCGCCGTGAGCGCTCACGATGACCGGCATCGTCGGTGGACGATAGTGCACGGCGAGTTCTTGCTCAACCAGAACTCCGAAACCCGTCTACGTTTGACAACCAAACGATCACAGCTGGGTCACGGGCTCAATGGGGGTACATCCGCGTTTACCTGTGTTTGGAGCGATTCGAGGTGGTGGATGTGCCGCGCGGACTGCCGGAAAAAGTGGGACGAACCGGATCGCGGTCTCGCGGGTCGGCCGGGCGTCCATCCGTATCCTGACGGCTACAGAGGGTCAGGCCTCATGTCGGGCGTGGTGTTTGGGAATGACCGTTATCCGTGGAGGTCCTTCGCGCCGACTATGAGGGATCGGATTGCGTCCGGCTAGGCTGACCGCTCATGGAGCAGGTCGCCGCGCAGACATCCAGTGGTTCGGGTGCCACGGCCGTGACGGTGCGCCGGGCCAGGACGCCGGACGTCCGGGCGATCCGGCGCCTCGTCGACGCGTACTCGGGCGTCGGCCCCCGTCTGCTCAAGAAGAGCACGGTGACGCTGTACGAGGACGTGCAGGAGTTCTGGGTCGCGGAGGTGGGCGGGCAGGTCGTCGGCTGCGGCGCGCTGCACGTGCTGTGGGAGGACCTCGCCGAGATCAGGACCGTCGCCGTGGACCCCGTGGTGCGTGGTGGGGGCATCGGTCACCGGATCGTCGCCGCGCTCATCGAGACCGCCCAGGATCTCGGCGTGCGGAGGGTCTTCTGCCTCACGTTCGCGGTCGAGTTCTTCGCCCGGCACGGCTTCCGGCCCATTCAGGGCACACCGGTCTCTCCCGAGGTGTACGCGGAACTGCTCGCGTCGTACGACGAGGGCGTCGCCGAGTTCCTCGATCTGGAGCACGTCAAGCCGAACACTCTGGGGAACACCCGGATGTTGCTGCACCTCGACCGCCATTGACCGCCGTTCACGCCCCGGCAGATAATGATCTTGACGCGAATTGTCAGCGTCCGCAAAGGTGACTGTTGTTACGCCTGTCGCTACTTTTGGCAATATCAGCGTGTGCTACGGACGTGCGGCGCATGCGTCTTCGAAACGAGGTGACACGGTGAGCACCGGACAGCCGCCGTACCCCCAGGACGAGTCGGACGGAACGCCACCGCCGTCATCGCACCCCGGGTACGGCACGGACAGACAGGCCCAGGACTACGACCCTGACGTGACGGTCGTCAACTACCGCCACACGGGGCAGAACACGGGCCCGCAGCAGCCGCCCGGCTACGACGCCGCCCAGGGCGGCTACGGCCAGCAGCAGGGCTACGGGGCCCAGCAGGGCCAGCAGCAGGGCTACGGCCAGACCGGGCCCCAGCAGGGGTACGGCCAGCAGGCCGCCTCGCAGCAGTACGGCCAGCAGCAGGGCTACGGCCAGACGGGCCCGCAGCAGGGCTACGGGGCCCAGCAGGGCCAGCAGCAGTACGGCCAGCAGACCCCGCAGCAGGGCTACGGTCAGCAGCAGGGTCAGCAGCAGGGGTACGGCGCCCAGCAGCAGTACGGTCAGCAGGGCTACGGCGCCCAGCAGGGCCAGCAGCAGGGCTACGGCCAGACCGGACCCCAGCAGGGGTACGGCCAGCAGGCCGCCTCGCAGGACTACGGTCAGCAGCAGGGCTACGGCGCCCAGCAGCAGTACGGCCAGCAGGGCTACGGCGCCCAGCAGGGTCAGCAGCAGGGCGGCTACGGCCAGCAGCAGTACGGTCAGCAGGGCTACGGCGCCCAGCAGGCCGCCTCGCAGGACTACGGCCAGCAGCAGTACGGCCAGCCGGGGTACGGCCAGCAGCAGGGCTACGGTCAGCAGCAGGCTTACGGCGCTCAGCAGTACGGCCAGCAGGGCTACGCCCAGCCCGCCTACGGCCAGCCGTACGCGGCCGCGGGGCCGATCCCGCCCGGCGCCCCGGCGCCGCTCGCGGAGTGGTGGCAGCGCCTCGTCGCCCGCATCATCGACGGCGTGGTCGTCGGCATCCCCTTCGGGATCATCTCGGTCGTGATCGCGGCGATCATCATCACCAACCCGAGTGTCGACATCGCGAACGGGAGGATCACCCCGGGAGGCGGTTACTTCCTGGCGGAACTGCTCACGGCGATCCTGGCCGGCATCGTCATGGTCGGTTACGAGTTCGTCATGCTGCGCCAGCGCGGGCAGACGCTCGGAAAGATCGCGATGGGCATCAAGGTCGTATCGATCGGCGGAACCCTCGACGGCGGCCTCGCCGTCGACACGGCCGGTAAGCGCGCAATCGTGATGTGGGGTCCGCAGTTGGTGCGCTGGATTCCCTTCGTCACGTACCTGGCGGGCATCTTCTCGTTGCTGAATATCCTGTGGCTGCTTTGGGACAGGCCGTTGCAGCAGGCGTTGCATGACAAGGTCGCCAAGACCGTGGTGGTCAAGGTCAGGTAACGACCGTTGGGGGGGCCGATGGAACGGACCATCGGCCCCTTTTTCTATGGCCGCTTTGGCGCCGCCGGTACCGGGTGCCCATCCGGCTGTGCGGGAAAAACCGTACGGGGCCGCCCGGGCGTGCCATGCTTGGGTTCACCGTCCCGAGAGGTGCCCCCAATGACCGCGAGACCGCCCCCGGCGCCAATCCTTAAGCCCGGCCCTCGCCGTCCCCGTCCGGGTCATATCGGTCCACGGGCGGCTTAAGGAACCGTCAGGGGCGCTTATGGGGCAGTATGGAGCCGCAGGGGCCCTTATGGCGCTCCGGATGCACACCGCTCTACCCGGCGGCGGACGCCGCCCGCGGAATGCGGGGACCGTTTGGCCGTGCGAAAGTCGGCCGCCCGGCCGCCCGGGCCGTCCACGTGATTGTGCTCCCGCTCCTTTATTCGATCTTCATGCCGCCGCTTGTCGATCTTGGTGGAACCGGCCGGTCCTCTCTTTTTACGAGGCTTCCGGGCTGTGGCGATCTGCTTGCGCGTATATCTCGCCAAGGCGTGCGCGCCGTACGAGAAGGGGGCGGGGGCTCCTTGTGAAGATCCGGCCGCCGAGACGTCGCTCCTCGTTTCGCCCGAGCTCTTCAACGGCCGTACGTCCTCCGGCCGGCCTTTTTCACGACCGTGTTTGCGGCTTCGCGCTTGTCGGGCCGCGGCCGCCCGGCCTGGCCACAAGGCTCCTCACCTGCCCTTACGGCTCGGGCCTCACCGAACCCCGGGGAGTGCCGCTACCGCCGCCCGTCCTCGTACGGGAAGTGCGCAAGCGGTGAAACGGAGGGACGCCGGGGAGCGGTGACCGCCCGGGTCGGCATTCTGGGTACGATTTCGAGTGCATCCGGTAAGGCCGCTGGAGAGACGGGGGATTACCCGGGCCCTCCTGGGGCACCCCGGAAGGCGCGTCCGGTCCCTCCCGGCGCTATGGTCGTATCAGGGTGCCCGGCCCGGCAAGAGGCCGGTGACCTTGCCACGTCCTCGGAATTTCCTCGGGTGCACCTAATGACACCCCCGGCACGAGCGAGGCAGAATGACAGAGGTATTGTCCGCCTTGATACCTTCCGTGGTCGTCGCCGGCGCGGTCGTCTACGGCATCGTAAAGTTGGTACGTTCCGACGCGGCGGGTCTCCGCACGGCACGGGAGCCACGCGAGAAGTCACCGGACTCAGAGGTTCCTGAGAATCCGCAATCTTGAATTGTCAGCCAGGGGAAACCGGGTATATGTTTGGCTGACGAATCAAACTATGGGCTGCGAAAGGATTGCCGGATGGCCAAGCACACGCAGGTGATTCTCATCGACGATCTCGATGGCGGCGAGGCCAATGAGACGGTCACCTTCGCGATTGACGGCACGTCATATGAGATTGACCTGAGCGACGGCAACGCGAAGCGGCTTCGCGAGGCCCTGTCGCCTTTCGTCAGCAGCGCGCGGCGCGCGGACAGCGGGCAGGCCCGTGGGCGCCGTCGTGGTGCGGGCGGCGGGGGCCAGCGAGCCATGACCCGCGAGAAGAGTGCGGAGATCCGCGCCTGGGCGAAGGCTCACGGACACCCCGTGAGTGAGCGCGGCCGTATTGCCGCCTCGATCGTCCAGGCGTACGAGGACGCGCACTAGGTCGTGTCCCTTAGATCGCCACGGCGAGATCGGCGGGACACTCCCTAACTTCACCCTTGATCGTGCGGTTATGCCGGTCGTCGGAGGACCTGACGATCGCATAACCGCGCGATTGTGTTTGTGCTCCCTTAAAACCTCGTTCGCTTGCGGCGTATCGGGAACATGTCACCCCCAGCAGGGGGTTGGATAGAGCATGAACGCCCTTCGCTTGGGGAACCCTTCTGCCAAGGAGCGGGTCGCTGGGTCGGGGCTACCATGCGGAACGACGGGCCGGATCTCCCGTGCTCGCCTGACCGCTTCGTGAGGAGCGACGAGATGTTCGAGAGGTTCACCGACCGTGCGCGGCGGGTTGTCGTCCTGGCTCAGGAAGAGGCCAGGATGCTCAATCACAACTACATCGGTACTGAG
>NZ_JBFAOO010000275.1:0-7732 GCF_040675265.1 Microbispora sp. NPDC049633 | reverse complement strand
CGTCGCGGTGCCGGTCACGGTGACCTTGCCGGCGTCGATCTGGGCGGTCCGGGTGTTGAAGGACTGGTAGGCCTGCTTGCCCGGAGCCACGTCGGCCACGGTCTTCTTGCCGAACGGGGTGTTCAGCTCGATCGTGGCCGGCGCGTCACCGTCGTTGACCGCCGTGACCGCCAGATACGCCGAGCTGCCGATGCAGCGCGGCGCGGCCGTCACGGTCAGCTTGACCTCGTCGTTCTTCGGGCCGCGGACGAGTGTGAAGTCGTCCACGTCGAAGTTCGCCCCGGTGAACACCAGGTAGAGCTTCACGCTCCCGGAGGGGACGTTCGTGAGCGGCGTCGAGACGTCCGCGTACGACTCCCACCCGCCGGTGTTCGGCACGGTGACGGTGCCGAGCACGGGGCCGGTCGGGGAACCGGTCCTGATCTCGAAGCCGCCGCTGGGGTCGGGCGAGGCCACCCGGGCCGTGAAGCGGGTGACCCCGGTGAGGTCCACGCCGTCGTACGCCGCCCAGTCGCCGGGGTTCACGTAGCCGAGCACGGTGCCGCCGTGCGCGGGGGTGTGGGGGTAGGTGTCGACGCCGTTCGCCTCGGTCCAGCTCTCGGCCTGGACGGTGACGTCGCCCTCCGCCGGGCCGAGCTCCTTGATGCGGATGTTCCGGAACGCCACCTCGTCGCCGTCGCCGTGGTTCTGGATGCCCACGTAGCCCTGCTGGAGGGACCGCTTGGGATCGGTGTTGGTGAAGTCGTTGATCTTCACGCCGTTCAGGAAGATCTGCAGGCGCTCGCCCTCGACGCGGAGCTCGTAGGTGTTCCACTGCCCCGGCGGGTTGAGCGCGGCGTCCCGGGCCTTGAGGTCCGCCGACTGGAAGCCGTAGACCGACCCGGTCGTCTTCTCCGGAGCGTCCGTGGCGTCGATCTGGATTTCGTAGCCGTTGTCGACCGCCGACCACGGGTCATCCGAGGCGGGGAAGCCGACGAAGACACCCGCGTTGTCGTCGCCGCGCATCTTCCAGTCGAGCTTGAGCGAGTAGGAGTGGAACTCCTTCGCCTTGTACCAGAACAGCCCCAGGCCGCCGTGCGAGGTCAGGGTGCCGTCGGCGTTGGTGAATCCGCCGGGGCCGGCCTGCTCCCAGCCGGTGGTGCTGCCGTTGTAGAGAGTCGTGTAGCCGGTCTCGGGACGGCAGTCGGCCTTGAGCGCGCCCATGGCGTACCTGATGCCGCCGAGCAGGTGCTGCCGGAACTCCGGCTCGGCGAACGAGGCAGCCGTGTGCCCGCCGCCCGTGTAGAACGACCGGCCGCCCTGATACTCCTTGCACCAGGCGATCGGGTGGTCGTCGCCCATCTTGCCGCCCGAGTACGACTTCTCGTCGAGGGTGGCCAGCACGTGCGCGGTGCTGCGGGCGTTGGTCCGGTAGTCGTACCACTCGTCGGTGCGCGTCCACGTCGGCCCGAGGTGGGCGGTCGCGGGGTGGGCCCGGTCCTCCACCTTCACGGTCGCCTGCTGGACGGCGGGGTGGGAGGCGAACCACGCCCCGACCAGGCCGCCGTAGAACGGCCAGTCATACTCGGTGTCCGCCGCGGCGTGGATGCCCACGTAGCCGCCGCCCGCCTTGACGTACGCCTCGAAGGCCGCCTGCTGGGCGTCGTTCAGCACGTCGCCCGTGGTGCTGAGGAACACCACGGCCTTGTACTTCGCCAGGTTCTCGGTGGTGAAGACGGCGGGGTCCTCGGTCGCGGTGACCTTGAAGCCCAGGTCCTTGATGGCCTGAACGCCCGCCGGGATCGAGTCGTGCCGGAAGCCGGCCGTACGGGAGAAGACCAGGACCTCGCCCTCGCCGCTGCCCGGGGTCGCCGTCGTCCACTTCTGCGCGTCGCGGCCGTCACACGTCCTGATGACGATCTGGGCGGGGTCGGTCGCGTCGAGGCACTTGCCCGACTGGGGGTTCTTGATGGTGCCGTCGGTGCCGACCGTCCAGATCTGCGCGCCGACGCCGGAGACGCAGTCCCAGATCTGCACCCGCGTGCCGTCGGCGGTGCCGCCGTTGGACACGTCGAGGCACTTGCCGAGCGAGCGGAGGGTGTTGCCGCTGACGGTCCAGACCTGCGCCCCGGTCCCGTTGCACTCGTAGAGCTGCACCTTGGTGCCGTTGGCGGGGTCGGCGTTCGCGACGTCGAGGCACAGGCCGGCGGCGCCGACGATCGGTGCCGGGCTTGCGCCGGCCGGCGGCTCCGCCGTCAGCGTGAAGTCGTCCAGGTCGAACAGCGCGCCGTCGTGGCCCTGGAAGACCAGGTAGAGCTCGGTCGTCCCGGCCGGGGCGTTCGACAGCGGCGCGGACACGTCGATGAACGTCTCCCAGCTGCCGGTGACGGGCACGCTCACCTTGCCCAGCAGGGTGCCGGTCCGCGAGCCGGCGCGCACCTCCATGGTGCCGCCCTTACCGCCGGAGGAGACGCGGGCGGTGATGCCCTTGGCCTTGCTCAGCTCGTAGGGCTTGAAGGAGATCCAGTCGCCGGCGTTGATGTCACCCACGGTCTTGCCGCCGTGCGCGTTGCTCTTCCCGATCGGGTTGACGCCCTGGGAGGCTCCGTAGTGCTCGGCCTGGCGGTGACGCGGCTGCAGGATGTGCTGGCTGTGGGTGATCAGCCCGCCCTTGTCGGTGTATTCGGCGTCGAACACCGCGAAGATGTTCGCCGCGTCGTCGTGCTCACCGTCGACCGGGATGGTCAGCTCGCCGGAGCAGCCGGTCTTCGAGGAGATCTGGTGGCCGTGGCTGTCGTGGCCGAGCACGTAGGTCATCTTGACCTTCGCGCAGTCGATCTCGCCGTCCTCGGGGTCGGTGACCTTGATCGAGAAGGGGATCGAGTCGCCCCACTGGAACAGGCTGCCCGCCGTGGGTGTCTCGATGGTCACGGTCGGCGCGGTGTTGCCCGCCGTGACGAGCACGCTCGCGCTGCCGCTGTTGCCCGCCGGGTCGCGCACGGTGAGCGTCGCGGTGTACGTGCCGTCCTTGTCGTAGGTCTTGACCGGGTTCGCCTCGGTGGAGGTGGTGCCGTCGCCGAAGTCCCAGGCGTAGGTGATCGTCGCGCCCTCGGGGTCGGCGGAGCCGGCCGAGGAGAACGTGACGGTGAGAGGCGTCTTGCCCGAGGTCTTGTCGGCCTTGGCCACGGCGATCGGGGAACGGTCGCGGCCCTTGATGTACTCGTAGCGGTACAGCGCCGAGTTGGCGTCGCCGTTGAAGTAGCCGGTGCCGTAGTCGAGCACGTACAACGCGCCGTCCGGACCGAACGCCAGGTCCATCACCTGCGTGCCGGTCCACGGGAAGCTCGCGATGTCGCCGCGCGTCCCGTCGGCCTTCACGTCGATCGCCTTGATCCACTGGCGGCCGAGCTCACCGGCGAAGAAGTGGCCGTCCAGGTCCTGCGGGAACTTGACCGCGGACTTCAGGTCGGCGTCGTAGCGGTAGACCGGCCCGCCCATCGGCGACTCGGAGCCGCCGCCGAACTCGGGCGGAGAGCCGGCGTCGCCGCCGTACCTGATCCACGCGGGCTGGGCGGGCGGCAGCGTGCGCTGCCCGGTGTTGCGCGGGGAGGCGTTGACCGGTCCGCCGGCGCAGTCGTACTTCGCCCCGGAGGGACCGGAGGGGAAGGTGAACTTGTTGTAGGTCTCGACCGCGGTGTTGGTGCCCGTGCAGTACGGCCAGCCGTAGTTGCCGGGGCGGGTGACGCGGTTGAACTCGACCTGGCCGCTCGGCCCGCGGTTGGGGTCGCTGGTCCCGGCGTCGGGGCCGTAGTCGCCCACGTAGACGACGCCGGTGGCCTTGTCGACGCTCAGCCGGAACGGGTTGCGGAAACCCATCGCGTAGATCTCGGGCCGCGTGTCCGGGGTGCCCGGCGGGAACAGGTTGCCCTCGGGGATGTCGTAGGTCCCGTCCGGCTTGACCTTGATGCGCAGGATCTTGCCGCGCAGGTCGTTGGTGTTGCCCGAGCTGCGCTGGGCGTCGTACGCCGGGTTGCGGTCGGGCCGCTCGTCGATGGGGGAGTAGCCCGAGGAGTCGAAGGGGTTGCTGTCGTCGCCGGTCGACAGGTAGAGGTTGCCGTCGGCGTCGAAGTCCATGTCGCCGCCCACGTGGCAGCAGATGCCGCGGTCGGCCGGCACGTCGAGGATCTTGACCTCGCTGCCCTTGTCCAGCGTCCAGTCGGGCTTGATCGTGAACCTGGACAGCCGGTTCACGCCCTTCCAGGCGGAGAAGTCCGACGCGGTGGCCGGGGCGTCGCCGTCGGGGGTGTCGAGGCGGGGAGCGTAGTAGAGGTAGACGAACCGGTTGGTCGCGAAGCCAGGGTCGGCCGCGACCCCCTGGAGGCCCTCCTCGTCGTGGGTGTAGACGTTCAGCGTGCCGACCACGGTGGTGTCGCCGCGGGCGTCGGTGCGCCGCAGGACTCCGTCACGCGCGGTGTGCAGCACCGACAGGTCGGGCAGCACGGTCATCGTCATCGGCTCGCCCATCTCGGCGACGCCCTTGGCCATCTCCACGCGCTGGTAGTCGGCGGCGTCGATGGGCGCCGTGTGTGCCTGGGCCGGCGCGGCCGGGGTGAGCACGGTCAGGCCCGTGAAGGCCAGAAATAAGGCACAAGTCTGTGCGATCCGTTTTCTTACGCGATCGGTCGGCCGCCTGGGGGGCATGGCGGAGGTTCCTTTCGTCGGTGCGGTACGCCCGGCACGATCCCGGGCGCGCGACCCCGCTTCACAGATCCACCTGGAAGTGGTGATCGCACGTAACGTAAGCTTCTTTTGCCGTGAGGGGAAGATAGTTCGGTGAAAACTGGATAACTTTCGCCGAGTCGAGCGAAAGTTCCTTCGCTCGCCGACGCCCATCCGCAGACCGCGTGCCGTCACGGGTCTCCTGGGTAGCAACTCGGGCATGGTCTCCCCAACGGCAGGACGGGTCGAGCGTCCGGTGATGCACCACCACTGGTCCGACATCACCTTCATCCACTGGAGATATCCGCCCGAGCTGGTGCAGGCGTTCCTGCCGGACGGGCTCACCGTCGACACCTACGAGGGGCCGCGTACGTCGGGCTCACGCCGTTCCTGATGCGCGGCGTGCGGGCGCCCGGGCTGCCGCCGCTGCCGGGGCTGTCGCGCTTCCCCGAGACCAACGTGCGCACCTACGCGCGGGACGCCCGGGGCCGCGCCGGCCTGTGGTTCCTGTCGCTGGACGCCGGGAACCTGCCCGCCGTGCTGGGCGCCCGGGCCGCGTACGGGCTGCCGTACTACTGGTCGGACATGTCCGTGACCGGCGCGGGGGAGCGGCGCCGCTACCGCTGCGCGCGCCGATGGCCGGGCCCCTCCGGGGCGCGGTGCGACGTCGACGTCGACCTCGGGCCCGCGCTGGGCGAGGCCGAGCGGGACGGGCTCGCGGACTTCCTCGTGGAGCGGTACCGGCTCTTCACGGTCGTGGCGGGCCGCCTGGTGACGGCGGAGGTGGAACACCCGCGCTGGCCTCTCCACCGTGCCCACGCGTCCGGGCTGGAGCAGGGGCTGCTCGAGGCGGCCGGCCTGCCCGCGCCCGACCACGATCCGCTCGTGCACGCCTCTCCCGGCGTGCTCGTACGGGTCGGCATGTGGCGTCCGGCCTGAGGTCCTATCGCCGGGCCGAAGTGCGGGCGCGGGTCAGGCGCGGGGCTCCTCGAAGCGGTCGAGGTAGGCGGCGTACCAGGCCCGCTCCTCCTCCACCAGCGCGTGCCGGTCGGCGTAGACGTGGTCGAACATGGCGTCCACCGGCGGGTCGGGCATGGCGATGACCCCGTCGCGCAGTTCGAGGGCCATGCGGTCGCCCTCCTCCTCGACCTCGGTGAAGAACGCCTCGTCGGCCATGCCCTCCCGCAGCAGGTACGCCCGCAGGCGCGCGATCGGGTCCTTCTTCCGCCACGCGTCCACCTCCTCGGCGGGCCGGTAGCGCCCCGGATCGTCGGAGGTGGTGTGCGGGCCCATCCGGTAGGTGTACGCCTCGATGAGGAACGGCCCGCTCCCGGAGCGCACGTGCCGCAGCGCGGCCCTCGTCACGGCGAGGCAGGCCAGCACGTCGTTGCCGTCCACCCGTACGCCGGGGAAGCCGAAGCCCCGTGCCCGCTCGTAGATCGGCGCCCGGCTCTGCCGCCCGACGGGGTGGGAGATGGCCCACTGGTTGTTCTGGCAGAAGAACACCACCGGCGCGTCGAACACGGCCGCGAAGTTGAACGCCTCGCTGACGTCCCCCTCGCTCGCGGCCCCGTCGCCGAAGTAGGCCACGACGGCCGAGTCGTCGCCGTCCCTGCGGACCCCCATGGCGTACCCCACGGCGTGCAGCGTCTGCGCGCCGAGGACGATCGTGTAGAGGTGGAAGCGCGTCTCCCGGGGGTCCCAGCCGCCGTTCGTGGTGCCGCGCAGCATGCCCATGAGCGTGAGGGGAGCGATGCCCCGGCACCAGGCCACGCCGTGCTCCCGGTAGGAGGGGAAGACGTGGTCGTCCGGCGCGAGCGCCCGGCCCGAACCGATCTGGGCCGCCTCCTGCCCCAGACAGGGGATCCACATCCCCAGCTCGCCGAGACGCTGGAGGGCGAAGGCCTCCCGGTCGATCCGGCGGACCAGCGCCATGTCGCGATACAGCCCCCGATACTGGCTCTTCGACAGATCCAGGTCGTACTCGGGGTGCGCGACACGCTCGCCTTCGGGCGTGAGCAGCTGGACCAGATCTTCGGCCTCGTCCTGGCGCCGCACGTCGTCTCCTCTCTGACAACGGTGACCGGTGCCGGCGCCTCCATCACCGCGAGGTCGTCGGCACCGTGCGAAGCCAATCATTCCGGCTGTACGGCCCACGGGATCACACGGCGTGCCCGCCACGCCGATGAGCTGCGCTTTCTCGTCGGCGGCGGGCAGGTGAGGGTCAGCCGGTCGCGGTGTCGGGGCGCAGTCCCGCGAGGACGATCGCGAGCGTGCGGGCCCGCAGATCCGGCTCCCACCGGGTGTGCAGGGACGCCTGGCACAGGCCGATCAGCAGGGCCATGACCTCCGGCGCCCGGACGTCGGAACGTACGGCCCCGGCCTGCTGGGCCCTGCCGACGAGCACCTCGACGGCCTCACGCAGGGCGAGGACCGGCTTGGCCACGGTGACCGGGATGCCCGCCTGCGCGAGCAGGTCGACGACGGTCTTCTGCTCCGCGGCCTGCTCCACGGTCCGGGTGAAGAAGGTGAAGAACGCGGTGGCGGGGTCGCCCTCCGCCGCGAGCGCGCGGGTCTCCTCGGCCAGCCTGACGGCGACGGCGTGCATGATCGCCTTGAGCAGGGACTCCTTGGTGGGGAAGTGCCGGAAGACGGTGCCGATCCCGACTCCGGCCTTCTGGGCGATCTCCTCGGTGGAGGCGGAGGGGCCCTTGGCCGCGAAGACGGCCTCGGCCGCCTCCAGGATGCGCGCCCGGTTGCGCTGGGCGTCGGCGCGCAGCGCTCTCACCGGCCCGGCGGGGGTGTCCGGCTCGGGAACGCGCTGATCGTTCGGCATCCCTCGGCTCTCCCACGCCTCGATTGACATCCGGATTCGCCGCTTCATAGCCTATAACCGAAGTGGAGACTCCGATTGTAGGTCACGCCGCAGCGAGGAGTGCAGATGTTCGAGAGGTTCACCGACCGTGCGCGGCGGGTTGTCGTCCTGGCTCAGGAAGAGGCCAGGATGCTCAATCACAACTACATCGGTACTGAG
>NZ_JBFAOO010000274.1:0-7797 GCF_040675265.1 Microbispora sp. NPDC049633 | reverse complement strand
GTGCTCACGGGGGACGGTGATGCCGAGCAGGCCGCTCAGCGAGAGCTCGGCCAGCTCGGCGACCGGGAGCACGCGGCGGGCGTCCCGTTCGGCGGCGCCGCCCGCGAACCGGCCGGCCAGCTCGGCGGCGACGGCGAGGGCCTCCTCGTCGCCGGTGACGACGTGCGCGGTCTGGGGAGTGTCGACGAGATCGGTCATGGGATCAGGCCCTGGCCGGTTCCACCGGGAACGCGCCCTTCGCCGCGATCTCCGCCTCCAGTTCGCGGATGATGGGCAGCACGTGGCGGCCGAAATACTCGACCTCCTCGTGGTAGTGCAGGAAACCGAACAGCAGCAGGTCGACGCCGCGCTTCTTGTACTCGATCGCCCGGTGCGCGATCTGCTCCGGCGTGCCGATGAGGCGGGTGCGGAAGCCGTCGTTGTACTGCACCAGGTCCTCGAACGAGGAGTCGGCCCACATCCCCCGCCCGTCCTGGGTGGACCTGCCCGCCTGCCGGACCGCGTCGCGGAACCCGTGAACGGCCTCGACGTCGGCCTTGGCCACGATCTCGCGCAGCGTCTCGCGCGCCTCGGCCTCGGTGTCCCTGGCGATGAGAAAGCCGTTCAGGCCGAACCTCACCCGGCGGCCGTGGGCCCGCGCCACCGCGCCGACCTCCTCGATCTGCTCGGTGACGCCGTCGAAGTCCTTGCCGTTGCTGAAGTACCAGTCCGACACCCGGCCGGCCATGGCGCGCGCGGCGGTGGAGTTGCCGCCCTGGAAGATCTCGGGGTGCGGGCGGTCCGGCGCGGACAGCGGCTTGGGCTGCAGGTCGTAACCGTGCAGCCGGTAGAAGTCGCCCTGGAACTCCGTCTTGTCCTCGGTCCAGCTCGCCCGCAGGACACGGATGAACTCCTCGGCCCGGCGGTAGCGCTCGTCGTGCTCCAGCCAGGGCTCGCCCAGGGCGGTGAACTCGCCCTTGAACCAGCCGCTCACCACGTTGACGGCGGCCCGGCCGCCCGACAGGTGATCGGCGGTGCTGACCAGCTTGGCCAGCACCGCGGGGTGCCACAGGCCCGGGTGCACGGCGGCGATCACCTTCAGCCGCCGGGTGGCGAGCAGCAGCGCCAGGCTGAAGCTCGTCGACTCCTGCTGGAACGCCGCGCCGTAGCTGGCCATGTAGCGCACCTGGGACAGCGCGTACTCGAAGCCGTTGTCCTCCGCGAGCACCGCCAGTTTCCGGTTGTAGTCGTAGCTCCAGTCGGTGCGCTGCTCGATCGTGCTGGTGACGAGCCCGCCGCTGACGTTGGGCACCCAGTAGGCGAACCGCAGCGGCTCTGGACTGACGTTCGCGGACACGAATGGCCCCTTTCCGGTATTTCCTACTCAGACAATGGGGATCGTACGGCGGCGCCGTCCGGAGTTCCACACGCGATCGTCGGGGGCGTGATAGGGCCGCCCTGTCACCCGGCGGCGCGTGCCCGTGCGCCGGCGCGGCACTCGCGTGCCCGATCGAGGAGGAGCCGGTGGAGGTCGCGGGCCACCCGGGGGGCCGAGGCGGACCGCTGCGACTGGATCACCAGGAGGACCTCCGCCACGCGCTGCGCCAGCGGCCGGTAGGTGATGGCGCCGTTGCGCAGGAGAGGGTCGCCGGCCACGCTGAACTCGGGAAGCACGGTGGCGCCGAGCCCTTCGGCCACCATGAGTTTGCCCATCTCGGCGCCGTCGGTCGAATACGAGAACGACGGCGCCCGCCCGCCGAGGAGACGGTGCACCAGGCGGTGCATGACGTAGCCGGCGCGCATCACGATCAGGGGCTCACGGAGCAGGTCGGCGACCTCGACCGCGGGCAGCGAGGCCAGCGGGCTGTCCGGCCGTACGCACACCACCGGGCGGCCGCGCAGCAGCTCGGTCGTGGCGAGGTCGGGCGGCAGGTCGTCGCCGCTCAGGTAGTTCACCAGCCCCAGGTCGAAGCTGCCCTCGCGGATGCGCCGGTGGATCTCGGCCTGCTGCGCGCCCACGACCTCGACCTGTGTCGCCGGATGGGCCTCGCGGAAGGCCCGTACGGCGGGGATCAGCAGCGGGACGGTGGCCGCGTTGACCGTGCCCAGCCTGACCATGCGGGCCGTGTGGTGCTGCTCGTCGGCCGCGCCGCGCAGGCGGTCCACCGCCTCCAGCACGCCGTTGATGTAGGGCAGCAGCTCGCGGCCCTTGTCGCTGATCGTGGCTCCGGACCGGCGCCGCTCCAGCAGGTCGACGCCGAGCTCGCGCTCCAGGTTGCGCACGGTCTCGCTCAGGGCCGGCTGGGACAGGTGCAGATGGTCGGCCGCGCGGCGCAGCGAGCCGAGGCGGGTCACCGCGCGGATGTACTCAAGCTGTTCGATGCGCATCGTCGTCCACCTTGTCCGGGGGTGTTCAAGGGCGACCCTACCGGCCGTTCGGCAATTTCCCCACTTAACAAGTAGAGAATGTTGCCTAACCTGGTGAGCGACAGCCGGCGCGACGCGCCGCACACGAGAGGAGACGACACGTGACCATCGCTCACGCCAGCCGGACGGACTGGACGGACGGCCCCACGCCGCGCACTCCCGCCGAGTGGGTCGCGCGCGCCGGCGAGGTGGCGGCCGTCCTCGCGGTGGACGCCGCCGAGCGCGACAGGGCCGCGAAGACGCCGTACGCCGAGATCGGGCTGCTCAAGGACTCCGGCCTGGTCACGCTGCTCGGCCCGGCCGGGCACGGCGGCGCGGGGCAGGACTGGCCCACCGCCTACCGGGTCGTCCGCGAGGTGGCCGCGGCCGACGGCTCGATCGGTCAGCTGCTCGGCTACCACTACCTGTGGAACTGGGCGGCGCGCCTGGTGGGCACCCGCGAGCAGTGGGAGCGGATCGAGGCCGACGCCGCACGGCACCGGTGGTTCTTCGGCGGGGCCGTCAACCCCCGCGACCGGGACATCGTCGTGCGCGACGAGGGCGACACCCTCGTCTTCGACGGCCGCAAGACCTTCTCCACCGGCAGCAAGGTCTCCGACGTCACCGTCCTGGAGGGCGTGCTGGAGGGCACCGACAACCATGTCTTCGCCGTCGTCCCCTCCGGCTCCGAAGGGCTCGCCTTCCACGACGACTGGGACAACATCGGCCAGCGGCTGACCGAGAGCGGCAGCGTCACGGTCTCCGGCGTGCGCGCGCCGTGGAGCGACGCCCTGGGATACGTGGACAAGGAGTTCCGGCCGCGCGTCTACGCAACTCTCAACGTGCCGACCATCCAGCTCGTGTTCGTCAACTTCTACCTGGGCATCGCCCGCGGCGCGCTGGAGACCGCGCTGGCGTACACGAGGGAGCACACCCGCCCGTGGCTGCACGGCGGACACGAGCGCGCGGTCGACGAGCCGTACGTCATCGACCTCTACGCCGACCTCACCGCCAAGCTGTGGGCGGCCGAGGCGCTCGCCGACGAGGTCGCCCGGGAGGGTCTGTGGTTCCACCTCAACCCGGACGAGGTCACCCCCCGGCTGCGCGGCGAGCACGAGGTGCGGGTGGCCGCGGTCAAGGCGCACGCCACCGACGTGGCCCTGGAGGTCACCTCGCGTGTGTTCGAGGCCACCGGAGCCCGCTCGACCGCGTCCCGCTACGGGCTCGACCGGTTCTGGCGCAACGTGCGCACCCACACGCTGCACGACCCCGTGGCGTACAAGCGCCGCGAGGTGGGCGTCTACCGCCTGCGGGACGAGATTCCCGAGCCGACCTGGTACTCCTGAGCACGCTGGTACTCCTCAGCACGGGGGAGGCCGGGCTCAGGCGAGCCGGTGACGTCCCGACCTGCCGGGCAGCCGCAGGCCGCCCTCGAGCGGGATCGACTCGCGCGGCTCCTGCTGCTCGGCCCGCGCCCGCCGTGCCGAGACCACGCGGGTCGCCAGCAGCGCGGACAGCAGCAGCGCCGCGGTGAGGGCCGTCCCCGCCGCGTCGTAGGACCGGGAGGCGCGCGCGGGCGCCCCCGCGGGGCCGCCGCGCAGCTCGGGCAGCCCGGGCAGCTTCTGCCCGGGCCACAGGAGGGGGATGACGCCGTCCTCGTCCGGGTCCACCTTGGGCCGGCGGCGCGCCGTCTCCGGCGCGTCCTCGTGCGCCGCGACGAGACGCGGCCGGTACGGCTCGCGCGGAAGGGTGCCCTCGGGGGTCACGGACGCCTTCGGCCGCGCCGGCTTCTTGCCGGCGGGCCGTGCGTGCCGCGCGCCGTCCGCGTCCTCGCCGCTCTCGCGGTGGCCCTGGGACGCGCAGCCCTCGCCGGCGACCAGGGGCAGGCAGGTGCCCTGGACGGCGCGGGTCAGCCCGTCGGTGAGCTTCCGGACGCTCGGGGCGGGGCTGTGCGTGGCGGGGGACTCGCCCTTGCCGCCGCCCGTCACCGCCTGCGCCGCCGCTCCCGTCGCCGTGTCGGCGGCTCCGCCCGCCGCGCCGACCGCGGTGTCCGCCGCCCCGGTCAGCGTCTGGCCCGCCTTGTCGACCGTCTTGCCGACGTCGTGGACCGCCGTGCCCGCGGCCCCGGTGGTCGTCTCCAGCGTGTCGTCCACGACCTTCGTGACCGGTTCCGTCAACCCGCCGGTGGCCTTGTCCGCGACGTCGGTGACACCGTCCGTCAGCTTGCCCACGCCGTCGACCAGGGAGCAGACGCCGCCGGTGACGCCCGAGAGCAGTCCACCGCCTCCCGTGCAGTCGAGTGCCTGTGCCGGGGATGCGGCGAGAGGGAGTCCTCCGGCAAGGGCGATCGCGAGAGCCCCGGCGGAGATCGCGGAGGCCTTGCCTACGATCCCCATGTGTCCCCTTCCGCAGTCTCTGGTCCATCCCCCGACATACCCGTCACTCTTCGCCAGAGCGCGGGGTTATGCAGTAGGAAGTTGCAGTTCGGTATCGATGTGTGATACGTGAGGACGATTCTCGTTCACCTCGCGGCCGGGGCGCGGCGCTCACGGGTCGGAGACGTCGTCCAGAGCCTCGCGGATCTCCCACGGCAGGGTCAGCTTCTCGGCCTGCAACACGCCGAGGAGCTGCGCGTGGGTGCGCGCGCCGACGATCGCCGACGACACGCCCGGGCGGTCGCGCACCCAGGCGAGCGCCACCGCGAGCGGCGACACGCCGAGCCCCTCGGCCGCGGTGGTCACCGACTCCACGATGCTGCGGCACCGCTCGTCCAGGTAGGGCCGGACGAACTCGGCGAAGTGCGGGGTGGCGGCGCGGGAGTCGGCGGGGATGCCGGTGCGGTACTTGCCGGTCAGCACGCCGCGTCCCAGCGGCGACCAGGCGAGGACTCCGGCGCCCACGTGCCCCGCGGCCGGCAGCAGTTCCTCCTCGGCGTCCCTGGCCAGCAGGGAGTACTCCACCTGCGCCGCGACGATCGGGGCCCGCGAGTCGCCGCACCGCTGCCAGGTGGCGGCCGCCGCGAGCTGCCAGCCGGTGTAGTTGCACACGCCCGCGTAGGCCGTACGGCCGGTGGAGACGGCGAAGTCGACGGCGGCGAGCGTCTCCTCCAGCGGCACCCGGGGGTCGAACGCGTGGAGCTGCCACAGGTCGACCTCCTCCAGCCCGAGCCGGGCCAGGGAGGCGTCGAGCGCCTGGATGAGGTGACGGCGGGAGGCGTCCCGCTCCCCTCCGGGGGTGAGCACCGCCTTGGTGGCGATCACCAGGTCCCTGCGCGGCACCACGTCGCGGATGAGCCGGCCGATCAGGCGCTCGGCGTCGCCGCCGCCGTACACGTCCGCGGTGTCGATCAGCGTGCCGCCGGCCTCGGCGAAGGCGGTGAGCTGCGCCGTCGCCTCCTCGGCGGAGGTGTCGCGGGCCCAGGTCATCGTGCCGAGCCCGATCCTGGACACCGACAGACCGCTGCGCCCGACTAGTCGCTGGTCCATGGTGCGGACAGACTAGCCGATAGGCTGTCCGCACCATGGACGTACTACAGGCGATCGTGCTCGGGCTCGTGCAGGGTCTCACCGAGTTCCTGCCCATCTCCAGCTCGGCGCACCTGCTGATCGTGCCCAAGCTGGCGGGGTGGGACGATCCCGGCGCCCCGTTCACCGCGGTGATCCAGCTCGGCACCATGCTCGCGGTGCTCATCTACTTCTGGCGGGACATCGTCCGGATCACCTGGACATGGCTGCGCAGCCTGTGGACGCCGGAGTTGCGGGGGGAACTCGACGCGCGCATGGGGTGGTACATCGGCCTGGGCACGATCCCGATCGGCGTCGCCGGCCTGCTGTTCAAGGACGCGATCGAGGGCCCGGCCCGCAACCTGTGGCTGAACGCGGCCATGCTCATCGTCTTCGGCCTGCTGCTGCTCGCGGCCGACCAGATGGGCCGCAAGAAGAAGGAGGTCGCCGACCTCAACATGCGCGACGGCCTGATCATCGGCGCGTGGCAGATGCTGCCGCTGATCCCGGGCGCCTCCCGCTCGGGCTCCACGATGACCGGCGCGATGTTCCTCGGGTACACGCGCGAGGCCGCCGCCCGCTACTCCTTCCTGCTGTCGATCCCGGCGGTGATCCTGTCGGGGCTGTTCGAGCTGCGGCACATCGGCGACGGCGGCGGCCCGCCGGTGGCGGCGACCCTGATCGCGACCGTCGTGTCGTTCATCGTCGGGTACGCCTCGATCGCCTGGCTGCTGCGTTACGTCGCGCGCCACTCGACCATCGTCTTCGTCGTCTACCGCGTCTTCGCGGGGACGTTCCTCCTCACGTTGCTGACCCTCGGGGTGGTGCAGTCATGACGACCGTATTGTTCGTACGGCACGGCCTCACCGCGATGACCGGTCCCGTGCTGGCCGGCTGGACTCCGGGAGTCCACCTCGACGAGCGCGGCAGGGAGCAGGCGCGTGCGGTGGCCGAACGGCTCGCGCCCCTGGAACTGGACGCCATCGTGTCCAGCCCGCTGGAGCGGTGCCGGGAGACCGCCGCCGCCATCGCGCAGGGCCGCCCCGTCTCGGTGCAGACCGACGACAGGTTCGGCGAGTGCGGCTACGGCGACTGGACGGGCCGGCCGCTGAAGGAGCTCGCGGAGGAGCCGCTGTGGCGGGTGGTGCAGGCCCATCCCAGCGCGGCGGTGTTCCCCGGCGGTGAGGCCCTGGCGGAGGTGCAGAACCGCGCCGTGCGGGCCGTGCGCGACTGGAACGAGCGGCTCGGCGAGAAGGCCACCTACGTGGTCTGCAGCCACGGGGACGTGATCAAGGCGATCGTGGCCGACGCGCTCGGCCTCCACCTGGACCAGTTCCAGCGCATCACGGCCGACCCCGCCTCCGTCACGGTGATCCGCTACACCCCCCTGCGTCCCTTCCTGCTCAGGGCGAACGACGTGGGCGGGGGAGTGGCCAACCTGGTGCCCCCACCAGGGGTGTCGGAGGACGAAGACGGGGGAGAAACCCTCACCGGAAGCGACGCCGCCGTCGGCGGCGGAGCCGGGACCACATAAGGTCGGGCTATGCCGGTCTTCGACTACGATCCGCCTGACAGGTTCGTGGCCGGTGCCGTGGGGCAACCGGGCGCACGAGCCTTCTTCCTGCAGGCCCGAGGCCAGGGCAGGATCACCACGGTGGGGCTCGAGAAGTTCCAGGTCGCCGTGCTGGCCGACCGCCTCGACGAGTTGCTCGACGAGGTGCTGCGGCGCAGCGGGGGGCGCGCGCCGGTTCCGGCCATGGCCCCCGCGGAACTGGCCGACGAGGGCCCCCTCGACCTGCCGATCGACGAGGACTTCCGGGTGGGGACGATGGCGCTCGCCTGGGATCCCGAGACCGCGCAAGTGATCATCGAGGCGCAGGAGGCGACGGAGGGCGACGAGGAGGACGAG
>NZ_JBFAOO010000273.1:0-7804 GCF_040675265.1 Microbispora sp. NPDC049633 | reverse complement strand
GGCATCCCGGCCGCGACGAACACCGGAACCGCGCCGAACCCGGCGGCGTACGGCGCCCACGAGGCCGCCGTGCCCTTGAGCCACAGGTTGTACGCCCAGGCCGCGGCCACGGCGAACAGATGCGTGATCCCGGCGACCGGGCCGCAGGCCAGCGAGAGCGGCACGCAGGCCGCCAGCGCGGCGAACGCCGCGGCGCGCACCGTGCGCGCGGTCACCAGTCCCGCGACGATCGGCTTGGCGGCCCGCGCCGCCGCGGCGTCCCTGGCGGCGTCCACGGCGTCGTTGCACCAGCCCACGGACAGCTGGCCGGTCAGCACGGCGAGAGCCGCGAGCGCGGTCTCCGCCGGGCCCCACCCGGCGAGCGCCACGAGCGCCGTGACCAGGGCCGTCACCGCCGCGGCCGGACCCGGATGGCAGGCCAGGGCAAGCCCGGCCACCATCCGCCGCGGCCCGGCCGGCCGCTCGCCCCCGGCGTCCGCCGAAGCGTCGCCTCCGGGACCCGCGCCGCGACCCGGCACGGCGGCACCCCGGCCGGTCTCGGCCGCCGTTTCGTCGGGCAGGGCCCCTGAGCCGGTCACGACCCCGAGCGTAACCGGACTTTACGGATGCGGATCATCCTGCGGTTCCGAGGGTATGCGGCGGCCCGCAACGGGCAAGAGGGACTTGTCATGATTTTCGCCAGCCCGAGGATGTGAGATGACGCGGATCGCGGCCGTCCACGGTGTCGTCCCCCCTCATCGCCACTCGCAGGCGGAGATCGCGGACGCCCTGGCGAGGGTGTGTCTTCCTCCGGGCGCCGACCGCCGGCTTCTCGACAGGCTGCACGCCGGCGCCCGGGTGGAGCACCGCAACCTGGTGCTGCCGCTCGACCAGTACGGCAAGCTCGACGGTTTCGGCGCGGCCAACGACCTGTTCATCGAGGCCGCGCTCGACCTGGGCGCGCAGGCCGTGACCGCGGCGCTGGCCGCGGCCGGCCTCACCCCGGCGGACGTCGACATGATCATGTGCACGTCGGTCACCGGCGTCGCCGCGCCGTCGCTGGACGCCCGGCTGGTGAACCGGATCGGGCTGCGCCCGGACGTGAAGCGGGTGCCGGTGTTCGGCCTCGGCTGCGTGGCGGGCGCGGCGGGGATCGGCCGGCTGCACGACTACCTGCGCGGCTGGCCCGGTCACGTGGCGGTGCTGCTCTCGGTCGAGCTGTGCTCCCTCACCCTGCAGCGCGACGACACCTCCACGGCCAACCTCGTGGCGGGCGCCCTGTTCGGAGACGGCGCCGCCGCCGTGGTCGCGTACGGGGACGACCGCGAGCCGCCCGGAACGGGCCGCGCGGCGGGGCCCGCCGTCGTCGCGACGCGCAGCCGGCTGTATCCCGGTTCCGAACGCGTGATGGGCTGGGACGTCCGCGACAGCGGCTTCCGGGTGGTGCTCGACGCCGGGGTCCCCGGCGTCGTCCGCGCGCACCTCGGCGACGACGTGCACGGGTTCCTCGCCGACCACGGCCTGACCGCCGGCGACGTCGCCGCCTGGGTCTGCCACCCCGGCGGTCCCAAGGTGCTGGAGGCCGTCGCGGAGACGCTCGCGCTGCCGGACGGCGCGCTCGACCTCACCTGGCGTTCGCTGGCCGCCAACGGCAACCTGTCGTCCGCGTCGGTGCTGCACGTGCTGCGCGACACCCTCGCCCTGCGGCCGCCGCCGCCGGGCACGCCGGGCCTGCTGCTGGCGATGGGCCCGGGATTCTGCTCAGAACTCGTCCTGCTGCGCTGGTAGGGAGACCCCCGTGTCGCTCTCGTACGCGCTGCTCGTCGCGCTCGTCGCGGTGGAGCGGCTCGCCGAACTCGTCGTCGCGCGCCGCAACGCCCGCTGGAGCCTCGCCCGGGGCGGGGTGGTGTACGGGCAGGGCCACTATCCCTGGATGGTCGCCCTGCACACCGGCCTGCTGGCCGGCTGCCTGCTGGAGGTGTGGCTGGCGGACCGGCCGTTCGTCCCGGGCCTGGGCTGGCCGATGTTCGGGCTGGTCCTGGCCGCGCAGGCGCTGCGCTGGTGGTGCGTCACCACGCTCGGCCCGCAGTGGAACACGCAGGTCGTCGTCGTGCCGGGCATGCCGCTCGTGACGCGCGGGCCGTACCGGTTCGGATGGCTGCGCCACCCCAACTACGTCGCGGTGGCGGTGGAGGGCGCGGCGCTGCCGCTCGTGCACTCCGCCTGGCTGACCGCGCTGGTCTTCACCGTGCTCAACGTGCCGCTCATGGCCGTGCGCCTGCGCTGTGAGAACGCCGCGCTCGCCACCGCCGCCCCCGGACCCGCCGCTCACGGCGCGGGGACGGGGACCGCGGCGTGATCGACGTGCTGGTCGCCGGCGGCGGGCCCGCCGGGCTGGCCACCGCCGTCCACGCGGCCCTGGCCGGCATGGAGGCGGTCGTGGTCGAGCCGCGGCCCGTCCCGGTCGACAAGGCGTGCGGGGAGGGGCTGATGCCCAGCGGCGCCGCCGCGCTGGCGGACCTCGGGGTGGCCGTGCCCGGCGGCAGGTCGTTCCTCGGCATCCGCTACGTGGACGGGCGGCACCGGGTGCAGGCGGAGTTCCGCGACGGCCCCGGGCTGGGCGTGCGCAGGACCGCGCTGCACGCCGCGCTCGCCCTCCGCGCGCGGGAGCTCGGCGTCCGCGTCGTGCCCGGCCGGGTGGACGCGGTGCGCGCCGCCGACGAGGCCGTTCACGCGGATGTGACGGGTGAGGCCCCCCTCCGCGCGCGGTGGCTGGTCGCCGCCGACGGGCTGCACTCGCCGATCAGGACCCGGCTGGGGCTCGGCCTGCCCTCCCCCGGCCCGCGCAGGTACGGGCTGCGCCGCCACTACCGGGTCGCGCCGTGGACGGACTTCGTGGAGGTGCACTGGGCGCCCGGCGGCGAGGCGTACGTCACGCCGGTGGGCGACGACCTGGTCGGCGTGGCGGTGCTGAGCGGCGAGCGGCGGACCTACGACGAGCACCTGGCCGAGTTCCCCGGTCTGCTCGCCCGGCTGGACGGCCCGCCCGTCACCCCCGTGCGCGGGGCGGGACCGCTGCGCCAGCGGGTGCGGCGGCGGGTGGCCGGGCGGGTGCTGCTCGTCGGCGACGCGGCGGGCTACGTCGACGCGCTCACCGGCGAGGGGATCTCACTGGCGCTGCTGTCGGCCCGCGCGCTGGTCGGCTGTCTGCGGGCGGGCCGGCCCGAGGACTACGAGACCGCCTGGCGGCGCCTGTCGTGGCGTTCCCGGCTGCTGACGGCCGCGCTCGTGCGGGCCCGGCGGCATCCCCCCGCCGCCCGGATGATCGTGCCGGCCGCGCGGCGCCTGCCCGCGGTCTTCGAGGCCGCGGTGCGGACGCTCGCCTGACCCCGCGCCTTCTGCCCCCGAACGTGCCCCGGAGCGGACAGGGCCCAGAATTGTTACAGCCGGATTCACAGTTGATGAACGCCCGTTTTTAGGACGCCTCCGGCAACCCCTATATGGAGTGGTAATAGAACCTACTTCGACACGAATGAAGTAGCCATATTTCCTGATCGGTATGCAAAGATCTAACGTGTGCATCTAATGGCGAGGCCGATGTTACGGCGAGGATGACTGGAGGGTCGTTACTTGCCTCACATCGCCCTCATCGCCCTGCTCGTCCTGCTCGGTACGCTCCTGATCGCCGCGCTGGTGGTCCTCGTGGTCCGCCTGCGCCGGCTGCGCGCCATGCAGGCCGAGGCCGTACGGCAGGCGGCGGCCGAAGCGCGCGAGCAGTTCGGCCGCGACGTGCACGACCTCGTGAGCAGCCGCCTGTGGCTGGCCACCCTGCGCAGCGAACTCGCCTACCGGCTCGCGGACGACGACAGCCCTCTGCGACCCGCGCTCGCCGACGTGGTGCAGGCGATCCGCCAGGCGTCCGCCGACATCCGCAACGTGACCCGCTCCTTCCGGGACGTCTCCCTCGCATCGGAACTGGCCAACGCGCGGGCCGTGCTGCGCGCGTACGGGACCGACTGCAAGATCGAGGTCGCGGAGGCGGAGCTGGGCGACGAGGTGAGCGCGGTGCTCGCGATCACGGTGCGGGAGGCGGTGACCAACGTCCTGCGCCACAGCAGGGCGACCCTGTGCACGATCGAGATCGTCGTGCGGGGCGGCGTGGTGACGCTCACCGTCGCCAACGACGGCGTCGATCCCTCCGCCCCGCCGGGCGACGGCAGCGGCCTGGACAACCTGCGCAACCGGGCGGCGGCGCTCGACGGCATGGTGGGAACGATCCTCGACCCGGACGGCTGGTTCCGCGTCATCGTCGAGATTCCCAACAGGGGCGGAGACCGCCGCTGACGCCTGCCGGGCTCACCCGGCGGGCCGCCCCGGCACCCACGGCCCATCCGCGGCCCGCGCGCCGTTCGCCCGCGACTGTGATCGCCGCCGGGCGCCGCGCCCCGTCACCGCCCCCGCACGGCGCCGCCCCCCGCGCCTGATCGTCGCGCTGTGCCGCCCCTCCCGGCCGGCGTGCGCGCGCCGCGCGCCTTGACCAGCGATCTGACCAGATGGTCCGCGACGCGTCCCGGACACGGCCGTGAATGGCATCATCGCCCACCCATGACTGCGTCACGGCTCGTTATGTGCAGATTTCACATAGCGCAGTTGACGGGCGTAACTTGGCCCTTCTCGTCATTTCCGGAATTCTTTGACGTGACCGGCCTAAGGGGACATCTGGTGATTAGTAAGTACGAGATTTACTGCCTCGCAGATCCCTTGTTCTACGACACGCTCGACAGCAAGCGCGCGGAGCATCCCGACTTCGCCATCGCCGCCCGGCCCGCGCCCGAGGGGTGGGCCCATCTTGCGACCGACACCTGGCTGCACTACGCGCCGATCGGCGCCAGGCTGCCCAGCCAGGGATGGAAGATCCACATCTCGTCCTCCCTGGCGGAGGCGGAGCGAGTGATAGCGGCGGCCTGGGACTACTGCGCGCCGCGCGGGCTGGCCTTCAAATTCCTGCGCGGCCGGCGCGTGATGACGATGCAGAACTCCAAGTACGCGTTCCGCGGGTCGAGCGGCAAGCTTGTCACCATTTACCCCGTCGACGAGGCCCAGCTGGAGCTGACGCTCAAGGAGCTCGCCGAGATCCTGGACGGCGTCGAGGGCCCGTACATCCTCAGCGACCTGCGTTACGGCGACGGCCCCCTGTTCGTCCGGTACGGCGGCTTCGCCGAGCGCCACTGCCTGGACGACAGCGGCGAGCGGGTGCTCGCGATCGAGGACGCCGACGGCAACCTCGTCCCCGACGTGCGCGGCCCGGCGTTCGCCCTGCCCCCCTGGGTGGCCCTGCCGGCGTTCCTCGAACCGCACCTGGCCGCCCGCAACGCGGTGACGCTCGAAGGCGTGCCGTACGACGTGGAGAGCGTGCTGCACTTCTCGAACGGCGGCGGCGTGTACCTCGGGCGCGACCGGCGCACCGGCGAGAAGGTGGTGCTGAAGGAGGCCCGTCCGCACGCCGGGCTCGACGTCGAGGGACGTGACGCCGTCACCCGTCTGCGGCACGAGGCCGCGATCATGGAACGCCTGGCCGGCCTCGACGCCGTGCCGGCGCTGCGCGACTACTTCACGGTCGGCGAGCACCACTTCCTGGTGCAGGAGTACATCGACGGCACCTCGCTCAGCCAGCTCATCGCCCAGAAGCACCCCCTGACCCGGGCCGACCGCACGCCCGAGATGACCGCGGACTACGCCGGGTGGGCCGTCGGGATGCTCGCCAAGGTGCGCGCGGCGGTCTCGGCGCTGCACGAGCGCGGCGTGGTGTTCGGCGACCTGCACCCCTTCAACATCCTGGTCGAGGGCGAACGGGTGGTGCTGATCGACTTCGAGGTCTCCTCACCGATCAAGGAGCGCAGGCGGCCCACGCTCGCGAACCCCGGTTTCATGCCGCCACGCGGGCTGGCCGGAGCCGAGGCCGACGAGTACGCGCTGGCCTGCCTGCACCTGGGCGTGTTCGCCCCGATGACCACCATGCTCCTGCAGCTCCACCGGCCCAAGGCCGCCCAGCTCGGCCGGCTGATCACTGAGACGTTCCCGGTGCCTCCCGCGCTGATCGAGGGAGCCGTACGGACCATCCTCGGGCAGGACCCGCCCGCGGCAGAGCCGAGCCTGCTCCCGCGGCCGGGCCGGATGAGGGAGGACTGGCCCGCGGTCCGGGAGGCGCTGGCCAAGGCGATTCTCACCTCGGCGACACCGGACCGCGAGGACCGGCTGTTCCCCGGCGACATCGTCCAGTTCGAGCCGGGCGGCGGCGTGAGCCTCGCCAACGGCGCGGCCGGCGTCCTGTACGCGCTGGCGGCGACCGGGGCCGGGCGGTTCCCCGAGCACGAGGAGTGGCTCGTCCGGCAGGCCGCCAAGCCCGGCGTCGGGATCGGCTTCTACAACGGCCTGCACGGCGTGGCGTACGCGCTGGAGGCTCTCGGCCGCCGCCGGGACGCGCTCGACGTGGCCGAGCTCTGCGTACGGCAGCCGGCGGAAGGGCTCGACCTGAGCCTCTACCGCGGCCTGTCCGGCATCGCCCTCGCCCTGATGCACCTGCACGACAGGACCGGCGAGCCGGAGTTCCGCGACCGGGCGGCGCGCGTCGTGGCCGTGGTGGCCGACCGGCTCGGCGGCCCGGACGACGTGCCCGAGATCAGCGGCGGCAGGTATCCGCACGCGGGCCTGATGTACGGCTCGTCGGGACCCGCCCTGATGTTCCTGCACGCCTACGAGCGCATCGGCGACCCCGGGCTGCTCGACCTCGCGGCCACCGCGCTGCGGCAGGACCTGCGCCGGTGCGTCGGCCGCGAGGACGGTCAGCTCCAGGTGCAGCAGGGCTGGCGGACCAACCCCTATCTCGACGAGGGGTCGGCCGGCATCGGCCTGGCACTGGACCGCTATCTCGCCCACCGGCACGACGAGACCTTCGCCGAGTCGCTCGCCGCCATCCGGTCGGTGCTGACGCTGCCGTACTACGTCCAGCCGGGGCTGTTCGCGGGCCGGGCCGGCATGATCGCCTGCCTGTCGTCCGGCTCCCGCCCCGACCCCGAGGCCGCCGTGGCGCAGATCGCCCGGCTGGCCTGGCACGAGCTTCCGTGCCAGGGCGGGCTGGCCTTCCCCGGAGCCCAGTTGCTCCGCCTATCCATGGACCTCGCCACAGGGAGCGCCGGCGTGCTGTTCGCGCTCGGCACCGCGCTGCACGACGAGCCGGTTCACCTCCCGTTCCTCGATCCCCCCGGACGGCCCCAGGCGCAGGCCCCCCTGCGCACCGCCGCCGGGTCCCGCGTCCCGACCAGCACCGGAAGGAGGTGAACACACCCATGGCGCTCCTCGACCTTCAGACCCTCGAGACTCCCGGCGGCGGCGGTGACTACCCCGGCAGCAACATCAGCCTCCTCGGCTGCACTCCGCACGAGAACAGCAGCCTCAGCATCGTCTGCGGCTGACGGACCCTCCGGTGAACACGATCTTCAGCCTCATCCGGGCTGGCTCATCCATACAAGGGAGATGATCGAAATGGCGCTTCTCGACCTGCAGACCCTCGAGGTTCCCGGCGGCGGCCACGACGGCGGCGGCAGCAACCTGTCCCTGCTCGGCTGCACCCCGCACGAGAACAGCAGCCTCAGCCTCATCTGCGGCTGACGACCATCCGGACCACGATCATCGGCCTCAACCGGGGCTGACGGCACTCATACAAGGAGATCATCGAAATGGCGCTTCTCGACCTGCAGACCCTCGAGGTTCCCGGCGGCGGCCACGACGGCGGCGGCAGCAACCTGTCCCTGCTCGGCTGCACCCC
>NZ_JBFAOO010000272.1:0-7928 GCF_040675265.1 Microbispora sp. NPDC049633 | reverse complement strand
GCCGCCGCCAGGATCAGGTTCAGCGCGTCCGCCGGGCGCGGCGGGACGGACCGCAGCCAACCGGCATCCCCCGCCGTCAGGATCCACCACAGGGACGCGGTCGTCAGCACCACCGCGAGAATCGAGTCGGAGACCGGGGGATGGGCCCGAAGCCAGGACCGCGTACTGCCGGGGGTGGTGCGCACGTACCAAATCTAGGCGGTCACCGCCCGCGTCCACCCTGCCCGGGACGGATATGCGCCTCCTCCCCGCGGATGAGCCCGGGTCACAGCTCGTCGCTGGCCGACCTTCTGCTGACGCGGGCGGACAGCCCGGGCTCGCGGTCGGGGACGGGCGGCGGCGTGCCGCCGAACTCCGGGCACAGCGCCTGGTGGTCGCACCAGTCGCACAGCCGCGAGCGGCGGGCGCGCCACTCCTTGGTGCGCACGGCGCGCTCGATGGCCGTCCACAGCGCCTCGACCTTGCGCTCGGTCGCCCGCAGGTCCGCCTCGTCCGGGACGTAGCGGACGATCTCGCCGTTCCCCAGGTACATGAGCTGGAGCATCCGGGGGACCTGGCCGCTGCGCCGCCACAGCGCGAGCGCGTAGAACTTCATCTGGAACAGCGCCTTGGCCTCCCACTCGCGCCCCGGCGCCGTGCCCGTCTTGTAGTCCACGACCCGCACCTCGCCGGTCGGGGCCACGTCGAGACGGTCGATGTAGCCGCGCAGCAGCAGCCCGCTTTCGAGCACGACCTCGACGTACATCTCCCGCTCGGCGGGCTCCAGCCGCCGGGGGTCCTCCAGCGTGAAGTAACGCTCGACCATGCCGCGCGCCTGCGTCAGCCAGGCGTCCCGCTCGCCGTCGTCCTCGAACAGCCCCGCGTAGTCGGGCTCCTCGGACAGCAGCCGCCGCCACTGGGGTTCGAGCAGATCCTGCGCGGCGGCGACCGTCCGCGCCTCCGCGGGCAGGTCGTAGAGCCGCTCCAGCACCGCGTGAACGAGCGTGCCCCTGACCGCGGCGGCCGAGGGCCGCTCGGGGAGCTGGTCGATCACCCTGAACCGGTAGAGCAGGGGGCAGGTCATGAAGTCACCGGCCCGGGAGGGGGAAAGCGCCCCGATGACGGCGCGCTCTTCGGCGAGGGTCATGCCCGAACTGTAGGACACCGGGCCGACAGAACGCGCCCGCCTCGCCCCCCGCCCGCCCCGCGTGGCCGATCACACGGTGCGCGACGGGCGGGCGAGCTCTTAGGCTGATCTCACGCTCCGGCACGTAGCATCGAGGGGCGCGGGAGGGGAAGGCGGCCACATGAGCACACCTGTCAAGGAGTCCAGCGGACTGCGGATGGGACGGCCGTTCGGCATCCCCGTCTACGTCTCGCCCACCTGGCTCATCGTGGCGGCGTTCATCACGATCAGCTTCCAGCCGCAGTTCGCCGACATGCTGCCGGGCTTCAGCGAGACCGCGGCGTACGCCGTCGCGCTGGCCTTCGCCGTCCTGCTGTACGTCTCCGTGCTGCTGCACGAGCTGGCGCACTGCGTCGTGGCCAAGCACTACGGCCTGCCGGTGCGCCGGATCACCCTCTACATGCTCGGCGGCGTCTCGGAGATCGAGCGCGAGCCCGAGACGGCGGGCCGGGAGTTCGCCGTCGCCTTCGCCGGGCCGCTGCTGTCGCTGGGGCTGGCCGGGATCGGGGCCCTGGCGGAGGCGTTCGTCGTGCCGCCGGGCGGCCTGGCGCAGGTGCTCGTCTGGCAGCTGTGGCTGTCCAACCTCATCGTCGGTCTGTTCAACCTGCTGCCGGGGCTGCCGCTCGACGGCGGCCGGATGCTGCGGGCCGCCGTGTGGAAGGTCAGGCGCGACTCGGGCACGGGCACGCTGGTCGCCGCGTGGGTCGGCCGGGGCGTGGCGGTGGCGGTGGTCGTGGTGCCGCTCCTGATGAACCTGATGGCCGGTCAGGAGCCCGGTATCGGCAGCATGCTCTGGACCGTGGTGCTGGCGTCGTTCATCTGGTTCGGCGCGTCCCAGTCGCTGCGGGTGGCCCGTGTGCGGGCCCGGCTGCCGCAGTTGCGGGCCCGGGCGCTGGCCCGCCGGGCGATCCCGGTCACCGCCGAGGTGCCGCTGTCGGAGGGTCTGCGCCGGGCCCAGGAGGCGGGGGCCGGGGCCATGGTGGTGGTCGACCACGACGGGCGGCCGGTCGGCATCGTCAACGAGGCCGCGGTCAACGCCACTCCCGAGCACCGCAGGCCGTGGGTGAACGTCGGCGCCCTGTCGCGCTCCCTGGAGCCCTCGCTCGTGCTCGGCGCCGACCTGGAGGGGGAGTCCCTGCTCGACGCCATGCGGGACACCCCGGCGCCGGAGTACCTGCTCGTCGAGCGGGGCGGGGAGATATTCGGCGTGCTCGCCACCGCCGACGTCAACCGCATGTTCACCGGTGTGTGAGCGCGGCCCGGGGGACGGCCTCCCCGCCGGGGACCGGGTGCTGATCGAAGCCGGGTCCGGGCATGGTCCGGTCGTTCGTCGCGTGCTCCCGCAGGCCGGTTCGCCGTTCTTTTTTGCTACTTTCTGGGGTGATCGATCCGGCACATGGCGTGCCGGCGATGGTGCCGGTCATCCGGTGGCGTTTCCGGAGGGAGAACTTCTGTGACGGAACAGGGCGTGGGGGTGGTCCGCCCGCTGCCGGGGGAGGGCGTGGTCGCCCATCTGAACGGTTTGCTGCTCGTGTGCGCCACCGGCGGCGACCAGCCGGTCGAGGACCTGCTCGGCGCGCTGAGCGAGACCGCCACGACGGGCGGCGACGGCCGGGCGCTGGCCCGGCGGGTGGCCCAGGTCCTCGCGCGCGCCATGGACAGGTCCATCGGCGGGGAGCCGGTGGCCTGCGCGGTCGCCGGACCCGCGGGGGGCGGTGTGGCCGTGCTGGTCAGCGGGGCCGCGTACGCCAGCGTGTCGGGCTCGGACGGCGAGGTCCGCCTCGCCGGGCACGACGCGCTGACCTGGACCGACCGTCTCGTCAACGGCCCGGTGTCCCGGGTCGAGCTGCGCCTGCCCGGAGCGGGCCCGTCGAGCCCGTACGCCCGGCTGGACGGCGGCGTGGTCACCGGAGCCGGTCTGGAGTGCGACTTCGCCCAGCACGGCGATCTCGCCTTCCCGCCGCTGCCCCCGCGCCCGCCGCAGCACCATGGGCAGCCGCAGGGGCAGCAGCAGGGCGTCCAGCCGCCGCCCATCGGGGCTCCCGAGCCGATCACCCCGCGCGGGCCCGTAGTGCCGTCGTCCGTGCCGTCGTCCGTGCCGCCGCCGCCCGCGTCGCCGTTCTCCTCGGGTCCGCTGCCCGGCGCGGGGCCGTCGGCCGAGCAGGCGCCGCCGGGATCGTCCCAGCCGCTCGCGCCGCCGCCCGCCCAGCCGCCGTCCCATGTCTCCCAGCCGCTGCCGCCGTTGCCGCCCGCCCTCCCCGATTCCGGGCCGGCGCATCACTCCGGGCCGCAGCCGATGCCCCCGCTGCCCGAGCCCGCCGAGGACCGGGGCGGGCCGCACGACCTCGACTTCGGCGGACCGCATGACTTCGGCGGGCCGGACGGTCCGCCGAGCGGGCCGTTCGAGCCGGCGCCGCACGCGCCCGCCGACGAGGACCAGGGCGAGCCGACCCAGATGGACTCGACGCCCGAGCCGGAGCCGCGGCCGATGGTCTACGGCGTCGACTGCAAGAACGACCATTTCAACGATCCGCGTGCGCCGTACTGCGCGGTCTGCGGCGTCCCCATCGACCAGCGGGCCGTGGTGCCGTACAAGGGGCCCCGGCCGCTGCTCGGGGTGCTGCTGCTCGACGACGGCATGGCGCTGCCGCTGGAGGCCGACTACCTGCTGGGCCGCGACCCCGAGCGCGCGCCCGAGGTGCAGTCGGGCGAGGCCAGGCCGGCCAGGGTCACCAGCCCCGACGGCTCGGTGTCGCGCCGTCACCTGCGGGTCTTCCTGGACAACTGGGACGTCAACCTGCTCGACCTGGGCTCGGTGAACGGCACCCAGATCCAGCCGCCCGGCGACCCCAACTTCTACGACATCCCGCCGAACGAGCCGGTGCCGATCCTGCCCGGCACGACCGTGCGCGTCGGCGTCTCGCGCACGATGCGGTACGAGCCCCACCGCAACGCCTGATCCGTGAGACCCGCCGGGGGCCTGACCGGCTCCCGGCGGCGGGTCAGGCGCGCAGGCGCTCGATCTCGCCCGTGATGAGCCGTTCCAGCCGCTCGCCGGTGACGTGCGACGGATAGAGCAGCCGGTGCACGCTCAGCCCGTCCACAAGCGCGAGCAGCCGCTCCGCTACGTCCTCCAGGTCCTCGTCCGTGCGGATCTCACCGGCCTCGGCGGCGGACCTGAGCAGGCTCGTCACCAGATAGCGGAGCTCGGCGGCCTCGCGCCGCTGGACATCGAGCAGCGCGGGGCTGGTCAGGCTGCGCCCCCAGAAGCCCACCTCCAGGCCGGTCTCCCCGGCCCGCTCCTCGTCCAGCGGCACGTTGTCGAGCAGCAACTCCCGCAGCGCCGCCAGGCCGGTGCGGCCCGACAGCTTCTCCCGCAGCCGGTCGGCGATCCGGCGGTGGGACGCCTCGAGCGCCGACAGCAGGATCTCGTCCTTGTCGGCGAAGTAGTGCGTGAGCACGCCGTTGGAGTATCCGGCCTCCTTGGCGATGGCCCGCGTGGTCGCGGCCTCGATGCCCTCGCGCAGGATGACGCGGCGGGCCGCCGCGACGACCTCGCCCCTGCGCTCCTCGTGATTGACGATCTTCGGCATGGGTCCACCACCTCGGTTGACATTTTAGTCGGGCGCCCGTCTATTATCCGCTCATGACGGTAGTGACGGTCGGCGTGCATATCGTCGACGTCCTGGCCCGCCCGGTCGAGTCCATCCCGGCCGGTCAGGACACCCACCTGCTGGAGCAGATCCGCATCACCGCGGCCGGCGCCGCCGCGGGCACGGCCGTGGCGCTGGCGAAGATCGGCGTGCCGGTCGCCTCCATGGGCGCCGTCGGCGACGACGAGCTCGGCGACTTCCTCCTGATGATCATGGCGCGGCACGGTGTCGACGTGGACGGCGTGGTGCGCAGGGCGGGGGAGCAGACGGCGGCCTCGATCCTGCCCATCCGGCCCGACGGCGGCCGGCCCTCCTTCCACGTGCCCGGGGCCAACCTGGGGCTGGCGACCGCCGACCTCGACGCCGGCCGGCTGACCGGCGCGAAGGTGGTGCACCTCGGCGGCATGGACGTCACCTGGGGCCTGCACGACCCCGCCTTCTACGCGCTGCTCGACAAGGCCCGCGAGGGTGGCACGGCCGTCACGCTGGACCTGCTGTCGAACATGCCCGACCTCATGCCCGGCGTCCGCGCGTTCCTGCCCCACGTCGACTACCTCCTGCCGAACGAGGAGCAGGCGCTCATGCTCAGCGGCGCGCCGACGCCGGAGGAGGCCGCCGCCGCGCTGCTCGCCGAGGGCCCGAAGGGCGTGATCGTCACCCTGGGGGCCGCGGGCAGCCTCGTCGCCACCCCCGGCGGAGTCACCCGTGTGCCCGCCCTGGACGTGCCGGTGGTCGACACCACGGGCTGCGGCGACGCGTACTGCGCCGGCTTCGCCGCCGGACTGCTGCGCGGCGAGGACGTCCTCGCCGCCGCCCGCCTCGGCACGGCCGTGGCCGCGCGGGTCGCCGGCGGGCTCGGCTCCGACGCGGGCCTGGACGGCTTCGTCCCCGGCGACCCCGCCCCGGACGCCTGACCCAGGCTCCACCTCCCCGATCCCCCCGAGCTCAGGAGTGCCGCCCATGTCCGTCGACGCATCCCTGCGGGCCCGTGCCGCCAAGGTCATCCCCGGCGGCATGTACGGCCACCTCAACGCGGCCCTGCACGGGGACCGCTACCCCCAGTTCTTCGTCCGCGCCGAGGGCGCCCGGCAGTGGGACGCCGACGGCCGCGAGTACGTCGACCTGATGTGCAGCTGGGGCCCCATGATCGTCGGCCACCGCAACCCGAAGGTGGAGGCCGCCGCCGCGGCCCAGCAGGCGGGAGGCGACTGCCTGAACGGTCCGGGCCCGGTCATGGTGGAGCTCGCCGAGCTCCTGGTGGACCTGATCCCCTCGGCCGACTGGGCCATGTTCTCCAAGAACGGCACCGACGCCACCACCCAGGCCCTGATGGTGGCCAGGGCGGCGACGGGCCGGACCAAGGCGCTGGTCGCCCACGGCGCCTACCACGGCGCCGACCCCTGGTGCACGCCCGGCCTGTCCGGGGTCACAACCAACCAGCGGGCGGACACGGTCGAGTTCACCTACAACGACCTCGCGAGCGCCGAGGCCGCCGCGGCCCAGGCGGACGGCGACGTCGCCGCCATCCTGGTCACGCCGTTCAAGCACGACTCGTTCGAGGACCAGGAGCCCGCCGACGCGGAGTTCGCCCGGGGCGTACGGGCACTGGCCGACCGTCTCGGCGCGGCCCTGGTCATCGACGACGTACGCGCCGGGTGGCGGCTGGACCTGCGCGGCTCGTGGGAGCCGTTCGGTGTGCGCCCCGACCTGACGGCCTGGAGCAAGGCGATGGCCAACGGTTTCCCCATCGCGGCGGTCACCGGGACCGACGCGCTGCGGGGGGCGGCCCAGACGCTGTACTCGACCGGCTCCTTCTGGTTCTCCGCCACGGCCATGGCCGCCGCCAAGGCGACGATCGAGATCCTGCGCGAGATCGACGGCCCCGCGCTCATGCACCGGGCCGGGACCCGGCTGCGGGAGGGGCTCGCCGCCCAGGCGGCGGCGCACGGCTTCGTGGTCCGCCAGACCGGCCCGGTGCAGGTGCCGTGGCTGTCCTTCGACGGCGACGACACCCTGGAGAAGGGCATCGCCTGGGCCGGGGCCTGCCTGGAGGAGGGGGTCTACCTCCATCCCTGGCACAACTGGTTCCTGTCGGCCGCGCACACCGACGAGGAGATCGACCGGGCCCTGCAGGGCACCGACGCCGCCTTCGCCAAGCTGAGGGCCGCGTACGGCGCCGACTGAGGGCGCGGCCGGCGCAGGCGTGGCCGGAACGCCCATCCGGGCGTGCCGTGCCGCGGACGGCCCGCGCTCGGGCACCGGGTTCCGGGCGGTGTCCGAGCGCGGGAGGTCCGTTCCGCCCGGAAACCTCAGGGGCGTGTCCTGGCCCACTGGACGTCGTCCAGGCGGGTGCCTCCCGGTCCGGGCAGCAGCCCTCTGACGAGGTGCTCCCTGGTGAATCCCGCCCGTTCCAGCACCCGGTGTGAGCCCGTGTTGTCCGGCGTGGTCCCGGCGACGATCCGCCTCAGCGGCGTGTTCGCGAACGCCCACTCCACCAGCAGGTTCACCGCCCGCGTCACCATGCCCCTGCCGCGATACTCCGGACGGAGGCTGTAGCCGAGCATCGCCTGGCCCAGCGGCGGGACCACGCCGGTGAGCTGGATGTCCCCGGCGAACTCGCCGGTGCGGGCGTCCCTGATGGCGATGTCGGCCCGCTGGCCGGTCAGCCACCGGTGCCCGGCGTACCGGCAGACGACCTCGCTCCCGGCGTACGACGGCTCCACCGGCGGCACGTGCGAGTCCCGCACGTCGGGCACGGACGCCAGCGCGAAGTAGTCGGCGGTGTCCTCGGTGGTGAGCGGCGTGAGCCGGACGACGCCGTCGTCAAGCGAGCCGCCGGGGAACCCCCCGGGGAAGAACGGCAGGAAGGGCGTGATCGGGTCGCCCGGGTCGGAGGCGAGCCGTCCGAACACCGCCAGATCGGCGCGGGCCTCCCCGCGGACCGAGCCGGCCGCGCGCAGCACGCCTTCGTGGGTGAACCCGCAGCGCTGGGCGACCTGCTGGCTCGGAATGTTGTCGACCTCGGCGATCAGCCCGATGCGGGGGACGCCCCGGGGAAGAACGGCAGGAAGGGCGTGATCGGGTCGCCCGGGTCGGAGGCGAGCCGTCCG
>NZ_JBFAOO010000271.1:0-7963 GCF_040675265.1 Microbispora sp. NPDC049633 | reverse complement strand
GCCGCCTCGGCGACCTCGGCGACCGTCACGTTGTCGAACCCGCGCTGGATGAACACGTACGGCGGGACCGCCCCGGCGAGCTCCCGGGCCCAGAAGGCCCGCAGCGCCTCGGTGTCCCGTGTGGTCTCCTGCTCGCGCACCGCGACGTCGCCGATCTGCAGCGGCGGCTCCGGCAGGAGGACCTCGCCGCCGCCCGCGAGCCCGTCGAGGAGTTCCCGCATGACGATCCCCAGCGACGCGCCGTCGAACACCGTGTGGTCGGTGAGCAGCACCAGCTCCGCGCTGTCCGGCCCGGACCACAGCAGGGTGGCCCGCAGCAGCGGCGTGTCGCGGGACAGGTCGAAATCGTGCGCGACCGCGGCCCGCCGCAGCTCGTCGGCCTCCCGCGGGCCGGCCGGCCGGTGCTCCTCGAGCGGCACCGGCGACGGGGGCACGACCTCGACGGCGACGCCGTCCACGACGACGGAGCGCAGGGCCTCGTGCCGCCGGACGATCGCGTCCAGGGCGGCCCGCAGCGGCTCCGCCGAGGTGAGGCCGCGCAGCCCCAGCCGGAAGGCGATCGCGGTGGCGTGCGGATTCTGGCTCACCTCGCGCAGCAGCAGCTTGCCGCGCTGCCCGGCCGACAGCGGATAGCGGGTCCGGCCGGTGTGGCGGACCAGCGGCGGCACGGTGCCTGTCACGGCGCCTGTCTCGGTGCCTGTCTCGGTGTCTGTCCCGGCGCCCGGCGCGGCGGACGGTGCGGCCTCGCTGACGTACTCGGCCAGCTCGGCGACGGTGGGCCGGGCCAGGAAGGTCGTCAGCGCGACGCGGACGCCCAGCGCCTGCTCGATCCGGGCGCAGATCCTCGCGGCGGCCAGAGAGTGCCCGCCCAGGTCGAGGAAGTGATCGTGGACGCCGACCCGCTCGACGCCGAGCGTCTCGGCGGTGATGGCGGCGATCCGCCGCTCGGTGTCGTCACGCTGCCGCTCGGTGTCGTCTCGCTGCCGCTCGGTGTCGTCTCGCTGCCGCTCGGTGTCGTCTCGCTGCCGCGCAGTGTCATTCCGCTGGCCCTCGGTGTCGTTCCGCTGCCGCTCGGTGTCCTCGCGTGGCCCGGAGAAGGAGACCTCGGGCAGGCGGGAGCGGTCCACCTTGCCCGTGGGACCGATCGGGACGGCGTCGAGGAACACGATCCTGGCGGGAACCATGTAGTCGGGCAGCCACTCGCGCAGCCAGGCCCGCAGCCGGCCCTCGTCGAGGCCGGGCCCGGCCGGCTCCACGTAGGCGACGAGCCTGCGCGTGCCCTCCTCGTCGGCCGGGGCGAGCACGACGGCCTGGCCGACCAGCGGGTGGCGTTCCAGCCTGCCCCGCACCTCGCCGAGCTCGACGCGGAAGCCCGCGACCTTCACCTGGTCGTCGATCCGCCCCTCGTAGTGGTAGACGCCGCCCTCCCGGCGGACCAGGTCGCCGGTGCGGTAGTGGCGCACGCCCCCGGCGTCGGTCACGAACCGCTCCGCGGTCAGCTCGGGCCGGTTCAGGTAACCCCGGCCGACCAGCGGCCCGGCCACCCACAGCTCGCCGAGCTCACCGTCGCCCAGCGCCTCGCCGCCGGCGCCCCGCACCGACAGCTCCGACCACGCGTACGGCGTGCCGATCGGCGGCTCGCCGGGCTCGTCCCTGGCGATCTCGTGGGCGCAGCAGTGCACGGTGCACTCGGTCGGGCCGTACAGGTTGACCATGCGCCGCACTCCGGGGTTGGCGAAGACGCGGCCGGCCAGGGCCCGGCTCACCGGCTCGCCGCTGGACAGCACCGTGCGCACGTTCGGCGGCAGCGGCTCCCGCAGCAGCGCGGTCAGCGCGGAGGCCGCGGCGCTGATCATCGTGACCTCGTCCCTGGCGGGCAGGGTGTGCAGCGCGAGGGGATTGTCCGCCATGATCACCGTGCCGCCCAGCAGCAGCGGCAGGTAGAGCTGCGGGACGGACGGGTCGAAGCAGACCGACGTCGAGGCGAGGAACCCGGCAAGTTCCTCGGCGGTGAAGTAATCGGCGTCCCAGCGCAGCAGCGTCATCACGTTGCCGTGCTCGATCGCGACGCCCTTGGGACGCCCGGTCGAGCCGGAGGTGTAGATGACGTAGGCCAGATCGGCCGGGTCGCCCGGCAGGTCCGGATCCGAGCCGGGGCGGTCGCCGGCGTCGCCGAGCAGGACGAGTTCGCGTCGTGGCAGGCGCGCGGCGAGCTCGCCGGAGGTGACCGTGTGCGAGACCCCGGCGTCCTCGATCATGAACTCCAGCCGCTCGGGCGGGTAGGCCGGGTCGAGCGGCACGTAGGCGGCGCCCGTCTTCCACACGCCCAGCAGCGCCGCGATCAGGTTCTCGTCACGGTGCAGGCACACGCCGACCGCCGAGCCTCGCCGCACTCCGCGGGAGATCAGCTCGTGGGCGATGCGGTTGGCCTGCGCGTTGAGAGCGGCGTAGGTCGTGCGGGTGGTGCCGGAGACGACCGCCGTGTGGTCCGGGGTGCGTCGCGCCTGCCGTTCGAAGGCCTTATGGGCCGGTTCGAACGATGCGAGGGTGTCGGCCACCTGTGATCCCCTCTGTGGTTAAGGAAAGGTGGTGATATGCCTCGCACATCGTCACAAATGGCGCATGGAACGAGTTAGACCGAAGATCCTTCTGTTATTTCAGTGATGTCGGAACGAGTTCTACATGTAACCATCCGAAATCCTGACGATATGGGTAACTTCCCGTGAAAACGGGAAGCCGCCCCCGGCGGACCGGGGACGGCTTCGGGTGATCGCGGGAAGCTACGCCCAGGGCTGGGAGACGATCCAGCTGACGTCGGCGTTCCACGCGGTGGCGTTGTCGAAGGTGTTCGAGCCGCCGTTGCTCGCGATGTAGACGGTGTTGTTGTAGTGGCGGATGAACCGGGTCGGGAAGTTGTAGGAGGCGAACGACGTGCCCTGGCCGCTCTTGCCGGCCTGCGGGCAGAAGGTGGCGTCCGCGGCGAACAGCGCGCTGCCGTCGTCGCGCTGGCGGTAGAGCTGGTAGTTCTGGTGGCGCAGGTAGTCGCCGGGGTAGTTCCGCGATTCGAACGACACGCACGAGCCGCTGGCCAGGCCGCTGCGCACGATCCAGGTGGCGTCGCTCTTGTCCAGCGACGCGCTGGAGGAGGTGATCACCGAGGTGAGGACCTGGTCGTTCTGGTGCCGGATGTAGCGGTCGGTGTAGCCGGACGTCGTCGCGCGCAGCGAGATGGCCGAGCCGGGGGTGAGCGTGCCGTTCTGGGGGCCGCCGCCGGTGGACGTGGAGTATCCGGCGGCCACGATGTTGGCCTGCACGGCGTTCTCGGTGGCGTCGGAGGGGTAGCCGGAGGTCATGACGCCCTCGTAGAAGGTGCCGCGGGCGCCGACGCTGTTGTCGCCGCCGATGCCGAGGATGATGGCGCCCTCCTTCTTCATCGGGTTGTAGCCCGGCACGTTGGGCCGCACGCCGTTGTAGAAGGTCGACAGGCCGCCGGACTGGGCGTTGCCGCCCCGGATGGCCCAGTGGTTCGGCTCGCCCTTGACGATCGCCGTCAGGAACCGGTGGCTGATGCTCGGATTCCCGGCGTTGTACTTCTGGTTCACGCCGGAGAACAGGCCGTTTTCGAGGTCGGCCATGATCCAGGGGCCGTTGCCGGCGCCGTAGCCCCAGACCTTGTTGTTGCCGAAGTAGATGGCCTCCATGGTGCCGTTGCCGTTGTCGCGGCTGTTGGTCTCGGCGTTGCCGTAGTCGAAGCAGCAGCCGCCGTTGTAGTGGGTGCCGTCGAAGATGGCGTACATGCCCTCCGGCTGGTCGCCCTTGGCCACCCCGTTGGTGGCGTTGTTGCGGTAGCCCGTGCCGGGGGCCACGTACACGCCGTAGGCCTTGTGCCCGCCGACCGTGACCGGCGCGGCGGTGGCGACCGCGAGGTTGTCATAACCGCCCGGGGCCGGGCCGGAGAACCCGCCGGGAGGCGCCTGGGTGAGCCGGTTGTTGCGACCCGACTGGTCGTAGATGACGGAGATCAGGCAGGTCGTGCCGGAACAGAACGCGTCCTGCGCGGCGGCGTCGGCGACCCCGCCCGCGCTCAGCACGCCGATGTCGCGGGTGGCGTTGTCGGAGGAACGGCGCACCTGGTAGAGCGGGCCGTTGTAGGCGCCGTACAGGGCGCGGGTCGTGCTGTGCGCGGCCACGCACGGCGTGCCGCCCGCGGCGTAGATGTCACACGGGCCCTGCCCGGCGGCCTGCGACGGCGTGGCGACGCCGGCCAGTAGACCGGCGGAGAGCGCGACCGCCGCGCCCGCGGACAACAGTGCCTTCCTCAGGCGCCGTAAGTCGGAGATCATGCTGGTCCTCCGTGCCTTTCTGGGGGGTGGTGGTGGTGGAAATCCGGAGGCCGTCTCGGCCGGCAGGGCGGAAGGCGGCGTACTGCCTGCCCGAGGCGCTCGCACCGGGGAGACGGGGTTGACGCGCGGCACGTGGCCGGCGTGCCGCTGATGGCGGTCCGGGCTCGCCGGCCGGAACGACACGCCGGACGGGCCGGCGAGGCCAGGGACGGGCTTCCACCGCGCGCCGGTGCCGGAGCCGGGACCGCCCGAGGCGCGTCAGTAGACGTAGGGCCAGCCGGCGCCGTCCCAGCCGAGCTTGTTGATGCCGAGGCGCGAGGACCCGTCGTCGGCGTACCAGTGGTAGAAGAGGACGTCTCCGTCGCTGTCGGCGAGCACGGCCTGGTGGCCGGGGCCGTGGATGCTCCCGTGGCCGGCCAGGATCTGAGTGCCGCCGCCGGACGTCATCGCCGTCCCGTTCCGGTCGACGTACGGGCCGGTGACCGAGGCGGAGCGGCCCACCATGATGCGGTAGGTGCTGGACGCGCCCCTGCAGCACAGGTCGAAGGAGACGAACTGGTAGTAGTAGCCGCCGTGCCGGTAGATGAACGGCGCCTCGATCGCGCCGCCGTTACGGCCGGCGATGCTGAGGATCGTGCTGTTCGACCGCTTGCCGGTGGCCGGGTCGAGCTGGATCATCTTGATCCCCGACCAGAACGAGCCGAAGTCGAGCCACCAGCGGCCCTGGTCGTCGACCACCAGGTTGGGGTCGATGGCGTTCCAGTTGTCGGAGGTGTTCGACTCGATGACCAGGCCCTGGTTGGTCCACGACCCCGACGCCCCGGTCGTGCTGGTGGCCAGGAAGATGCCCGAGTGGTTGGAGCCGAAGGTCGAGGCCGAGTAGTACATGTAGTACTTGCCGTTGACGTAGGTGATGTCCGGCGCCCACAGCTCGTTGCTCCCGTTGGTGTACCCGTGCGCCCAGGAGGCCCCGCTGGGGAACGCGGCGCCCGCGTTGCGCCAGGTGGTCCGGTCGGTCGAGGTCTTGAGCTGGATGCCGTTGCCGGTGTAGGCGAGCAGGTAGGTCCCGTCCGGCCTCTTGGCCACCTCCGGGTCGTGCGTGGTCACGTCGCCGTTCACCGCGCCGGGGTTGGGGTAGGAGGGCGGCGGTGTGCTCGTCCCCCCACCGAGCTTGACGAGCTGCCACTGCTGGTTGGCGCCACCGAGGTCGGTGTATTGGGAGACGCGGCCGCCGTCGGCGGTGGACCACTCCCACACCTCGAGGGCCTTGCCGCTGTTGCGGTTGATCAGCTTGATGAACCCGTTGGTCGTGTCGACGACGCGGAACTGCTGGTTGGTGGCGTTCTTGTCGGTGTACTGGATGACGTCGGCGCCGTCGGCGGTGGAGCGGCCGGAGATGTCGACGACCTTGCCGCTGTGGCGGGACTTGAGGCGGTAGTAGCCGTCGCCGGAGTCGACGAACTGCCACTGCTGCCAGGCGCCGTCGTTGCGGGCCCACTGGACCAGGGGGGCGCCGTCGTTGGTGGCCATGTTGTAGACGTCCAGGGCCTTGCCGCTGTTGCGGTTGACCAGCACGTACGACGCGCTCGTGTCGATCGTCGCCGCGTGGGCCGGGCCCGGGGCGATGATGCCGAGGCCCAGAGCCAGCAGCAGCGCGACCATCGCCGCCATGGCGGGGCGTACGGGTGAGAGGAGGTTCATGGGGGGTGCCTCCTGCGATTGTGAGCGTTAACATTTCTCGCGGTGCGGAAATGCCGAAATCTCACAGCCGGGATTGGGTGGTGGTGCGCTCAGTGTTGGCCCTTGACCGGGGTCCGTCAAGAGCGATGCCTCCGGGTGCGGGAGTGCGGCGAATACGGGCCGCCTGGCGGTGAAACTTTCACTGCGGCCCGCCTCGTTCGCCGGCGTGCGACTTTCGCCCGGCTCGGGCATCGGTTCATGCGGGATCTCGAATGGAGGTTCAGGCCGGAGGCTCGGGTGGAGGTTCAGGCGGACGCTTCGACATCGGCGAGCCAGCGGCGGGCGTCGCCGGCGGTACGCAGCCGGACAACGGTGAGATGCGGATGCCGGGCGACACGCTCCTGCGTGGTCGTCCGCTTGTGCCCGTGCTGGGACCACGCCCAGCGCATGGGGTGCCCGGGGTCGATCCAGTCCCGCACGCGCTCCCGGTTGCCGTTCCACAACTCCTTCCTCGACAGGACGTAGGCGAGCGAGCGGCGTACGACCCGGTGCATCACCGTGCGGCGCGGAAGGTCGAGCCAGACGACGGTGTCGGCCCGTTCCCACAGCAGGTCGTGCAGGAACGCGTGGTATTGGTCCTCGGTCACCCAGCGAGGCCGCGACGAGAAGCGCTCGACGTCCGACTCGAACTCCGGCCGCTTCGTCCAGCCCGGCCCGTGGTGCAGCGCGTCGAGTTCCTGGCGGGGGAGCCCGAGCCGGCGCTCCAGTTCCCTGGCCATCGTCGTCTTCCCGGCCCCGGAGATCCCCGCGATCAGCACTCTGTTCATGGGCACATTCCACCAGCGACGCGCTTCGCGGGGGGTGGGGCCCGTGGAGATTGGCCCGAAGTGCCGACTTGATTTGAAACTTTCACCGACACCGGCCCGGCTCCCCATGTGTCATCCCGGCCTGCGCCATTCCGGTAGGGCCATTTGACCAGCTGTGACGGGTATCTCCTTCAGCATAAGGTTTCCGCGGCATTACGGGAATCGTTGACAGCTGGACAAGTCTGGTCCGATACTTTCGCCGTTGTTCCGATAGTTTTCGGCTGCGTGTGACGGTGAGGTTCGATTGGCCGCTACCCCGCCCGCTGACGGCACCGCCGCCGCACGCCGCCTGACCCCCCATCAGCCTCACGAGGAGGAAGCGCGCACATGATCGATGCCCCCATGCACTGGAGAGGCCGCAGACGCGGCCGCACCAGGCTGCTCATCGTTCGCGCCTGCGCCGTCGTGCTGGCCGCGGCCGTGGCGATGCTCCCCGGCATCGCCAACGCGGCCGTGACCACGAACCAGACGGGCAACAACAACGGGTACTTCTACTCGTTCTGGACCGACAGCCAGGGGACCGTCTCCATGGAGCTGGGGTCCGGCGGCAACTACAGCACCTCGTGGCGCAACACCGGCAACTTCGTCGCCGGTAAGGGCTGGAGCACCGGCGGACGCAGGACCGTGACCTACTCGGGCAGCTTCAACCCGTCCGGCAACGCGTACCTGACCCTCTACGGGTGGACGAGGAACCCGCTCGTGGAGTACTACATCGTCGACAACTGGGGCACCTACCGGCCGACGGGCACGTACAAGGGCACCGTCACCACCGACGGCGGCACCTACGACATCTACCAGACGACGCGGTACAACGCCCCCTCCATCGAGGGCAACAAGACGTTCAACCAGTACTGGAGCGTCCGGCAGCAGAAGAGGACCGGCGGCACCATCACCTCCGGCAACCACTTCGACGCCTGGGCCCGGTACGGCATGAACCTGGGCAGCCACGACTACATGATCCTCGCGACCGAGGGTTACCAGAGCAGTGGTAGCTCCAACGTCACGATCGGCGGCTCCTCCACCGGCGGTGGCGGCGGTGGCGGCGGTGGCGGCGGCGGTGGCGGTGGCGGCGGC
>NZ_JBFAOO010000270.1:0-8092 GCF_040675265.1 Microbispora sp. NPDC049633 | reverse complement strand
CAGCCCAGGTACTCCGGGCCGATGGTCTTGGCCGGGTCGTCGGCCGCGACGAACTGGCTCGCCTGGCCCACGACCGCCCAGTACTCCCCGTCGGGGATCTCCTCGGGGGTGCGGGTGTCGGTCACCGTGACCGTCGGCAGGGTGCCGGTGAACTGACGGGCGGCGGCGTCGGAGCCGTTCTCCTGCAGCGACACCCCGTCGTTGTCGGCCACGGTCATCGACAGCTGACCCGGCGTGGTGGTGGGCTGGATGTTCACCGACACGTCGATGCCGCTGCCGGGCTCGTCGTCGGCCAGCGCGGGACCGGCCAGGCCGGCACCGGCGAGCGCGACGCCGAGCACCGACGCGGCGAGCACCTGCGTGGTCCTGGTGATTCTCATGTGATCGCTCCGTGAATGGGGGGCGGGGCCGGCCGGCTCACCGGCCGGCCCCTGTTCACTGCGTTCCTGTGGCGGCGTCCAGCGCGTACACCCGTGTCGTACACCGTGGCGTACATCGTGGCGTACATCGTGGCGTACATCGTGGGGTACACCGTGGTCACCGCCGATGCGGTCAGCCGCAGCTGACCGCGGTGTAGTCGGCCTCGTAGGACGAGGTGACCTTCTTGCCGTCGATGAACGAGGTCCCCGTGACGGTGACCTTGCCCGCGTCGATCTGCTTGGCCCGGGTGTTGAAGGACTGGTAGGCCTGCTTGCCCGGAGCCACGTCCGCCACGGTCTTCTTGCCGAACAGGGTGTTCAGCTCGATCGTCGCCGGCACATCGCCGTCGTTGACCGCCGTGACCGCGACGTACGCCGACGTGCCCACGCAGCGGGACGAGGCGGTGACGGTCAGCGGCGTCTTGGCGGTCGGCGGCGCCACGACGACCGTGAACGTGGCGGTGGCGACGTCGGAGATGTTGCCCGCCTTGTCGGTGGCCCGGTAGCTGACGGTGTGCTCTCCCGGCTGGTCGACTACGAGCGGCTTGGTGTACAGCGCGAACGGCTGCCCGTCGGCCGAGTATTCGATCGTGTCCACGCCGGAGCCGGAGTCGGTCGCGGTGATCGTCAGCGTGGCCGAGCCCACGTAGTTCCAGGCCCAGTCCATGATGCCGGTGAGCTGCCCCGACACCGTCGGCGGGGTGGTGTCGTCCTGCCTCGGCGCCGCCACGGTGAAGGTCACCGACCCCGCCTCCGAGGCGTTGCCGGCCTTGTCGGCGGCCCGGTACCGCACCGTGTGCTTGCCGACCTGGTTCACCGACACCGGAGCCGTGTAGGCCTGGAACGCCCCGTCGTCCAGCGAGTACTCCACCTTGTCCACGCCGGACTCGGTGTCGGTCGCGGTGATCGTCACCGTGGCGGAGCTCACGTAGTTGCCGTCGGCGTCCTTGGTGCCCGTCACCGCCGCCGACACCGTCGGCGGGGTGGTGTCCTTCGGCCCCGAGTCCGCGACCGTGAAGGCCACCGATTCGACGTTGGAGGTGTTGCCGGCCTTGTCGGTGGCCCGGTAGCTCACGGTGTGCTTGCCCGGCTGGTTCACCTCGAGCGCCTTGGTGTACAGCGCGAACGGCTGCCCGTCGATCGAGTACTCGGTCGTGTCCACCCCGGACTCGCTGTCGGTCGCCGTGATCGTGACAGTGGCGGAGCCGACATAGTTGCCGTCGCCGTCCTTGTCACCCGTCACCTGCGCCGACACCGTCGGCGCGGTCGTGTCCTGGGCAGGCGGCGCGACCACCTTGAACGACACCGACGCCACGGCCGAGGCGTTGCCCGCCTTGTCGGTCGCCCGGTACTGCACCGTGTGGGAGCCCACCTGGTTCACCGACACCGGAGCCGAGTACGTCGTGAACGCCCCGCCGTCCAGGGCGTACTCCACCTTGTCCACACCCGACTCGCTGTCGGTCGCCGATACCGTGACCGTCGCGGAACCGACGTAGTTGCCCTCGGCGTCCTTCTCGCCCGACACGTTGGCGGACACCTGCGGTGCGGTCGTGTCGGTGGGGCCGCCGGGGGTGACCACGAGCTCACCCACCATCGCCGAGTGACCGGGGATCGCGCAGAAGAAGCGGTACGTGCCGGGGGTGAGGTTCACCTGAACCTCGTGCCGGCCGCCGTTCACGTCGAACGGGCTGGCGATGATGTTGACTTTGACGTCGTTGTTGTATTCGGGCGACGTCGAGTCGAAGGTCAGCGTGTGCGTCATCCCGAACGTGCTGCCGGTCGCCATGCTGTTCTCGAAGACGATCGTCGTGGGTCCCGCGACCGCCGTGGTCGGCGCGGTCTTGTACGCCGTCATGCTGTTGTCGGCGGTCCACGTGAGCACCTGTGCCGCGGCCTGGTTGACCTGCGGCCCGGGGTCGGGCTGCGGCGCGGCGGCCTTGGCCGGCGACAGCCACAGCGCCGGAAGTGCCACGCACAACAGCAGCACTGCCACGGCGGCGCCCAGCGCCCTCCGTGATTTTCCTACCAGTAACGATGCAATCCGCATCTGAGGTCGCACCTCGCAAAACGTGTGTCGGCGGCCGAGAGGCTTCGGTCCACCTGAGGGAATGGGGCGGGGTGCCGGGCGGAGGAGTCCCCCGCCCGGCTTCCGGCGTTGCCGGACTAGATCGTGTCAGACTCTCCCTAGAGCTCCCGCACCCGGATGTTGCGGAACTCCGCGAGGTCGGTGTCGCTGTGGTTCTGCAGCCCGATGAACCCGCTGATGAACTGGCGCAGGCTCGTGTCCGGGTCGCCGGCGCGCGACGACTTCTTGCCCGGGGTGTTGTCGAACTCGTTGATCACGACGCCGTTGCGGATGATCGTGTAGTGCTGCCCGACCACCCGGACCTCGTAGTCGTTCCACTGGCCCTTCGGGGTCGCCCCCGCCTTGTCGAGGGTGTTCGACTGGAAGTTGTAGATCGAGCCCGTCTTCTGCGACTCGCCCGCCTCGCCGTCGTAGATCTGGATCTCGTGGCCGCAGTAGACCGCGACCCAGGCCTCCGACGTGCGGGCCGACCCGACCGTGCCGCAGCTCCCGGTCGGACGCCGGTCAAGCGGGGTCCGCAGGTCGGGGAACCGGACGAACACGCCGGTGTTGGCCCGAGCCGTGCCGGGTGCGACGTCACGGAACTGGAGCCTCACCGAGAAGTCGGCGTACGCCTTCTTCGAGTACCACAGCATGCCCATCCCCCCGGAGGTGCGGAGGGTGCCGTCCGGCTGCAGGTTGAACCGGCCGGTCGGAGCCTGGCTCCAACCCTGCAGGGACGCGGGCGTCCCGTCGAAGATGGTCTCGTAGCCGTTCATCTTGCCGATGTCGGACTTCGCCCCCGCATCGCTGAGCGCGGCGGCCTCCTTGCCGTCGATGACGCCGGCCTTGCTGAGCTCGTTCACCATGTCGGTGAGGTGGCTGACGAACTCGGCGTGGTTCGGCCACGTGCGCTCGTCGTCGATCAGGTCGTTGATCGTGCAGCCGCCGTCGACGACGCGGTTGGCCACGCCGGTGTCGGTGTCCAGCAGCCGGACCGTCGGCCGGGCGTCGGGCGCCGGGCAGGCGATCTCGACGGCCACCTCGCCGGTCGCCACCTCGCCGTTGGCGTAGGTGACCTTCAGCTTGGCCTTGTAGGTGCCGAAGTTCGCGTACGTGTGCGTCGGGTCGGCCTCGGTCGACGGCTCGCTGCCGTCGCCGAAGTCCCACTCCCACTTCACGCCGCCGGCCCGGGTGCTGGAGAACACCACGGTCTTCGGCGCGCTCTGCCGCTCCGGCCGCACCGTGGCCAGGCTCGGGTTAGGCGTCGCCGGACCACCCTGGTAGGAGATGCGGATCAGCTTCTGGTTCCGGTCGAGGCTGAAGAAGCCACCGGCGTAGTCCAGCATGTACAGCGCGCCGTCCGGGCCGAACTTGGCGTCCATCCACGACTGGAGCTGCGTGTTGCCGCCGCCGGGCTGGATGATGGCGCGCAGGTCCTCGGCGAAGACCGGCGGCTTGGCGTCCTTGACGCCCTTCGGGTCGACGGTGACCGCGATCCGGTTGTTCCCGTTGGACTCGTCACCGATGAACCACTTGTTGTCCCAGTACGCCGGCCACGCGACACCGCTGTCGGTGTCGACCTCGTCGCGGTGGTAGGTCGGGCCGGGCATGACCGCCTGGCCGCCGCCGGAGAGGTAGGGCTGGGTGAGGGTCTCGTCGCCCAGCTTGTAGGTCGGCAGGCCGCTGCCGTCGGTCCGCTTCGGGTAGACCGGGCCGCCGCCCTGCGGCGAGTACCAGATCATGTTGTCGCGCGCCGCCGGGATGTCGACCAGGCCGGTGTTGCGCGGCGAGGTGTTCTTCAGGTCGTCGCAGTCGTACCAGCCGGTCGGCTGGCTGGCGTCGGTGTTGCTGCGGTCGCGGTAGGGCTGCTTGTTGCCCATGCAGTACGGCCAGCCCTGGTTGCCCGCGGACGTGATGATCGTCGCGGTCTCGTACTTCGCCGGGCCCCAGATCTCACTCGGGGCGCCCGCGTCCGGACCGACCCAGCCGGTGGTGAGCCAGTCGTTCTTCTTGTCCCAGGCGAGCCGCGTGACGTTGCGGACACCCATCACGTAGATCTCCGGGCGGGCCTTGCCGCCGCCCTCTTCCTTCCCGGTGAACAGGTTGCCCTCCGGGATGGTGTACGTCCCGTCGGCCTCCGGGTGGATACGGATGATCTTGCCGTTCAGGTCGTTGGTGTTGCCGGCGGTGCGCCGGGCGTCCTGGAACGAGGTGCCCTTGTAGTCCTGGGTCCAGTTGTTCCCGGAGTATCCGCTCGATCCGCCCGAGGAGTTGCTGTCACCGGAGGCGACGTACAGGTTGCCGTCCTCGTCGAAGGTCATGCCGCCGCCCGCGTGGCAGCAGCTGTGGATCTGCGTGTCCCACTGCAGCAGGTCCTTGCGGGTCTTCTGGTCGATCGTCTGGGCGGCGAAGTCGTAGGTGAACCGGGAGATGGTCCGCTTGCCGATCCGCTTGTCCCTGTCGATCGACTCGTGCGGCATCCAGTAGACGTACAGCCAGCCGTTGTCCTGGAACTTGGGGTCGGGCGTGATGCCGAGGAGACCCTCCTCGTTCTTCACCAGCTCGTCACCGCTGCCGCGGTTGCCCATCACGTCGAGGGTGGTGAGGAGCTTGACCTGCTTGGTCTTCGGGTCCCACTGGTGGATCGTGCCACAGCCGAGGCCGACCTTCGGGTTGTTCCAGTCGGCGATCGGGCCGCTGGGGCAGGCCGCCTTGCCGACGTAGAAGACCTTGCCGTCGGGGGCGACGGTGAGCCCGTGCGGCTCGCCGATCTGGTCGAGCTGGCCCGACTGGTTCTGCGCGGTCAGCCGCTCGGTCTTGTAGTTCGCCGCGATGGTCGCCTGGCAGTCGCCACGGACCAGACCGGCCGCCCACTTGATCGCGCCGCCGAGGTGGCTCTGGAACTGCTCGTCCTCGGTGTAGCTCTCCTCGGTGCCGCCCATGCCGGTGTAGAAGGACCGGCCGCCGTCGTAGTCGCGGCACCACGAGATCGGGTGGAACGCGCCATGGCCGTTCAGGCCCGCCTTGTAGGTCCACTCCTCGACCTGCGCGACCGTGTGGACCTTGCCCAGCGGGCTCGGGCTCCAGTTCATCCACCTGTCGGACCGCGTCGTGTTGAACGGCAGGCCCTTGTTCGCCGGGTGCTGGCGGTCGGTGAAGTCCACCGTGGCCTTCTGCACCTGGCTGTCCGGCGGAGGCCCGGCGTCGGGACCGAACAGCCGCAGCTCGGCCAGCTGGACGAGAGGCTCACCGCTGTTCGCGGTGATGTTCAGGCGGTAGTACGCGTACGAGGTGGTGTTCTCGAACTTGTATTCCTTGGTCTGGAACCGCTGCGGGAACGTCTGACCGCTCCGCTTGTCCAGGTCCGTCCAGCTCTTCCCGTCCTGGGAGCCCTGCAGGGTCCAATCCTTCGGGTCACGGCCGGGGAAGTCGTTGGCCGAGGTCAGCGCGTAGTGCGCGATCGCCTTCGGCTGCTCCAGCTTCGCCGATACCCAGCCGGTCGGGTTGAACGTCAGCCACTTGCTGTTGTTGTTCCCGTCGAACAGCTTCTCTTTGGTCTCGTTCGGCGGGTTGTCACTGTTCGCCGCGATCTCCACGACCTTCTCGGCGGGCGGCAGGCTGCCGGCGGGGCGGCTGCCGACCAGCTCCGTGAACCAGGACGAGTCCGCCTGCGCGCGGACGGCGTCGTGGACGCCGACGAACCCGCCGCCGTCCCTGATGAAGGTCTGGAACGCGGCCTCCTGCGCGGCGTTCAGCGTCACGCCCTTGGCCGACAGGAACACCACGCCGCGGTAACGCGCGAGGTTGCTGGAGGTGAAGACGGCCGGGTCCTCGGACACCTCGACGGAGAAGCCGTTGTCCTTGCCCAGCTCCTTGACGGCCTCCGCGGCCTTGTCGACCGGATCGTCCTGCTGCTTGGCCGGACCGTGGAACACCAGAACGGTGACCGGCTTGTCGGCGTCCTGCTGAGAAGTGGTGGGGTCGGCCTGCGCCTGCAGGGCGGGGAACGTCAGGGCGGATGCGGTCTGCGCCTGCGCGGCGGGGACCGTCGCCAGTCCCAGCGTCAGGGCGGCGGTGGACGCCGTGATCAGTGCACGGCGCCAGGCTGGTGGTCGAGGGTGTGCGAGCAGGTCTCTGCGACCCATCGTTCGCTCCTTCGGGTTGGGGGGTTGGATCAGCACCTTGCGGAGGTCGCCCGGTCGGTCGTGGTGGCGACCGGGCACGCGGATGCCGGAGGTCACGGGGTTTCACCGATCCCCTTCTCCTCTCGCTTGCCAATCGGCCCCGACCGGGAGCCCGGGGGAAGCCGCGCGATCACCGCGGCGCTCGTAGGCCGTGCGGCATCGCCGTTCGTCGCACTGTCGCCGCGGGTGTCGCCGCAGATGTCGTCACGCTGCAGGCGGGTGAGCGCCGCGGAGCGCGCCGCGGACGCCCGGCCGATCGCGTGCAGCGGCCGGCGGCCGGCGGCCGTCCCGTCGGACGGCGGCCGAGATGAGGGTTCGTCTTGCCGGGTTCAGGGCGGGGAGACGTCATGCCGGCGACACCCGGCGGCGGTGCCGCCGGGGCGTGTTCCGGCATGTGTGAGCCGCAGGCCCGCCAGAGCGAATGGGGGCGAGCCGTGCAGGGCGGATGTCGGCCGTGGGGGGTGTCGCCGAAGCACCGCTGAGCCTTTCGGGAGAGTCTCGGAGGGGTTGCGTGGGCGGGACTGGTGATGCTCGAAACGCCGTGGAATGCGGCGATTCGGTTGCGTCAAATTGGTGGTTTGTGCTCAACGTAGCAGCCTCACAGAACTTCTTCCAGTCCCGAGGCAAAGTTCTCTTGTCAACAACGTTAGTTCTTGACACTCTGAAAGAACTATCGCCTACTTCAATCAAAAGCTTTAAGCTACGGCGTCGAAAGCCTTCGCTGGCTGGCTCCAACGGTCGATCCCGGCCGGGTCGCTCCCCCTAGGCGGGCCGGCATCGAGACGTAACGCCGTTGCGACCGGCCCGCCAGGGCCTGGATCATGAGCACTTACCGCCTCACGGCTGCGAGGCGTCACGACCGGATTGGGGAACCATGACCGAGGTAGGCAGGGGTACGACGCGAGGCCTGTTCTCCCGGCGCGCCTTCACCACGGCCGCGACGACCGTCGCGATCGCACCGCTGGTCGGGACGAGCCAGGCCAACGCGGCATTGGGCGACAAGGTCACGGGCGAGCCTGAGAAAGGCGACGTCCGCCGCATGACCCTTTATGTGGAGAAGCTTCCGGGCAACGAGTTGGGCTACGGTCTGGAGCCCGGGAAGGCGACCATCCCCGGGCCGCTGATCGAGATGATCGAGGGTGAGACCCTCGAGATCGAGCTGGTCAACAACACGGACGTGACCGCCAGCCTGCACGTGCACGGCGTCGACTACGAGACGAGCAGCGACGGCACGCGGATGAACGACAGCGTGGTGGAGCCGGGAGGGCGGCGCACCTACGTCTGGCGCACCCACGCCCAGATCGACCGCCCGGACGGCACCTTCCTGCCCGGCAGCGCGGGCTACTGGCACTACCACGACCACGTCGTGGGCACCGACCACGGCACCGGCGGCATCCTGCGCGGACTCTACGGGCCGCTGG
>NZ_JBFAOO010000269.1:0-8094 GCF_040675265.1 Microbispora sp. NPDC049633 | reverse complement strand
GCCACGATGAGCGCCCGGTTCGCGGCCACGCCGCGCAGCAGGTCGCGGGCGAGCGACTCCACGGGATACAGGCGCCCCTGGGCCCGCACGGCCGACGTGCGGGCGCGCAGGCCGATCTCGGTCTGCGGCAGCCCGGGGTTGGCGTTGTCCAGCAGCGGCGTGTCGGTGAACCCGGGGCAGACCACGCTGACCCGCACGCCGTGCGCCGCCGCCTCGGCCCGCAGCGCGAGCGACAGCCCGACGACGGCGTGCTTGGTCGTCGTGTACGGCAGCATCATGGGCGCGGGGGTCAGCCCGGCCAGCGACGCGGTGTTGACGATGTGCCCGAAGCCCTGCTCGATCATGAGCGGGTACGCCGCATGCACACCGTGGACCACCCCGCGCAGGTTCACGTCGATCGTCCGGTTCCAGTGGTCGAGGGTGAACTCCTCGGCACGGCCGCCCACCGCGATGCCGGCGTTGTTGAACAGGAAGTCGAGCCGCCCGTGCCCGGCGGCCACCCCGGTGACCAGTTCCCGGACGGCCTCCGCGTCGGAGACGTCGCACACGACGCCCGCGCAGCCGAGCTCCTTGGCGGCGTCGTCGGTCCCCCGGACGTCGGCGATCGTGACGTGGACGCCGCGCCGTACGAGCTCGGCGGCGACGGCCCGCCCGATCCCCGACGCCCCGCCCGTGACGACGGCGGTCTTGCTCACGCGTTGCTCCTCGCCCGAACCCTCGGCTCGTCCCAGATGCCCATGACCCGCCACAGACGGCGGCTGACCGGGTTCATCATGCCCAGATCGGCGCACAGCTCCCTCGTTCTGGCCACCGAGTCGCGGGTCTGCGCGGCCGTCTCGGGGTTGTCCACGTAGACCTCGCGCACGACGTCGCCGGGAATGCGGAACGCCCTGATCATGGAGCCGGGCGGGGACAGCATGATCCGCGCCATCAGGCCGATGATCAGCGGTGTGAGCAGGCTCAGCGCGAAGCGGCGGTGGCGGGGCATGCGCGGCACCCGCCGGCGCAGGTAGTGACGGGCGAAGGAGATGTGCCGCGCCTCCTCCGCCACGTGGATGCGCATGATCGTCTCTTCGAGCGGGTGCCGGATCCGCCCGCTTCTCAGCGTCGCGCGCTGCACGTGGTCGATCGGGTCCTCGCCGCCCAGCACGAAGACGAAGAACAGCTCGGTGGAGATCAGCGGGATCCACGGCACCACCTGGGCGAGCAGGCTGAGCGGGCCGGGCATGCCGCGGATGGGGAGCTTCGTGCGGTTCACGAACTCCTGGAACATCATCCCGTGATGACCCTCTTCGATCATCTCGTGATAGACGTACCGGAACTCGGGGGAGCCGTTCGGCAGCCGGTAGGCGTAGTTGAGCAGCCCGCGCTTGAGCAGGTTCTCGAACTGCAACCCGATCTTCATGGCGGTGGCGACCCGCCAGAGCCCGATGCGCGCCCTGACCTCCGGCGGCTGCGCGAGGTACCAGGGGTGGCCGCCCAGCCTGTCGGCCGGCGGCAGCTCCCACCGCGGGTCGGTCCGGTCCACGTGGAATTCCGGGTCGTCCCAGGGGATGTCGATGTACGGCTCCCAGTGCTTGTCGACAGAGGCCTTCGACAGGCGTTCGATGACGGCCTCGTACGCGCTCCGGTCGGCGACGTTCGTGTCCTCGCTGGTCGCGGTGATCTTCGGCGCGGCGGACATGCGGCCCTCCCTTCCGGCGGTCGCAATTGTACGGCTCATCCAATAGCTGGGGAAGGGGCCGGCGCGTCGCGACTCGGCGGATTTCCCGGCCGGCAAGATTCCCTCGCGGTACAGTTCGGCGAGGTCACCGGTGTGTGGCCTTCTTGAACGGCCCTCCCTCGCCTACTGTCGAAGCGAGGACGGCGAACTGGGAGCCCGCGTGCCTGAGACCTGCGACGTCGTGATCATCGGTGGTGGCGTGATCGGCTGCGCCATCGCGCATCGGCTGGCCGCGCGGGGCACGAGCGTGGTGCTCGTGGACGCCGGGCAGCGTCTCGGCCTCGGCGCTTCCGACGGCGCGATGGGCGGCATCCTGACCCAGACGGAGCCCTCCTGCCTCGGCCCGCTCAGCGACGTGATCAAACACAGCCGCGACATGTATCCGGAGTGGCTGGAGGAGATCCACGCGGCCTCCGGCGTCGAGGTCCCGGTGCTGGACGGCGGCGACATCCAGGTCGCGCTGGACGAGGCCGAGATGGAGCGCCTGGAGACCAAGGTGCTGCCGCAGTGGAAGAACTCGCCGTTCGCCGTCGAGCGGCTGACGGCGGCCGACGCCAGGCGCCTCGAACCGCTGCTGAGCGAGCGCGTCGTCGGCGGCTTCCTGCTGCCGGAGGAGCTCGCGCTCGACCCGCGGGTGCTCATGTCCGCACTGTCGGGAGCCGTGCTGTCGGGCCGTACGCCGATCCGGGTGCTGAACGCGGTGTACGCCACCGATCTGCGGACCGGGCCCGCCGGCGTCGAGGTGGACCTGCACGACGGCCGCCGGGTGTCCGCGCAGACGGTCGTCGTCGCGGCCGGCCATCTGAGCGGGGTCTTCCTGCCCCGTCAACGCGCGCACCTGTTCCCCATCAAGGGCGTGGCGTTCGACGTCCGCCCGCCCGGGGCGGTCACCTACCCGCTGCGCCACCACGTCTTCGCGGAGATCAGGCAGGACGGCCGGGAGTACTTCCCCTACCTCGTCCCGCGGTACGACGGCAGGGTGGCGGTGGGCGTCACCTACGAGGAGAACGTGGGGGACGTGACGGTGACCGCCGCGGCGATCGAGGAGATCCGGCGGGGCGTCGCCGAGCTCATGCCCACGGCGGCCACCTGGCCGATCGGCCGGCGGTGGGCCGGACTGCGGCCGGGCAGCGCCGACCACATGCCCATCCTCGGCCACGTGGACGACCACGGCCGCGTCGTGGCGGCCACCGGCCACAGCGGCCTCGGCGTCACGCTCGCCCCCGTCACGGCGGAGCTGGTGGCGGCCCTGGTCACGGGGACCGCCGGCGAGAAGGAGCGGGAACTGCTCGCCGTCTGCCGTCCCGACCGGCCCTTCCCTCCGGCGCCGCCGGTGCCCGACACCGTTCTCTGAAGCGCCCGGCCCGATTCCCCGCTAGGCCGCGGGTGTCGCCGCGTCCCACAGTTCGCCGAACCGCTCGACCCGCTCCCGCACCCTTTCCTGGTCCCGTACGAGGATCGTGCTGTGGATCACCGGGGCGATGCCGTCGCCGACCTGAGGGGCGGGATTGGACTCGTAGTAGACGACCCCGTCGAACAGGATGAAATCCGACAGCGAGCCGCGCAGCAGGGGCGGCGCGTCGGTGAGGAGGAGCGTGCGCACCTCGATCCCGACCGTGGTCTGCCACTTCCACACCCGGCGGAACGCCTCGGAGTCGAGCCGCTCGGAACGATCCACGACGAACAGCCGGCGCACCCGCACCCCGCGCTGGACGAGGTCACGCTGGAGCCGGACGTAGCGCTGCCCGAGGTCGGTGTGCCAGAAGCCGCTCCCGAACTCGGTGTCGCGGGCGTCCACGCTGGTCAGGCTGATCGCGTCGAGGCTGATCCGCGTGTTGCGCGCGAGCGCGAGCAGCCAGTCGCGGTCCTCGCCCTCGTACAACGCGTACCTGCCGTCGGACAGCTCGCCGAGGAACTTGGCCATGCGGGTGACCTCGTGGTGGACCAGGCTCTTGACGAGATCGGGCATGTCGTCGCGGATCTTGGCGGCGTTCTGCACCAGCTCGGCCACGCCCCTGGTCTGCAGCGCGGACATCTCCACGACGCCGAACAGCTTGCTCGCCTCGTTGATCTTCGAGAAGCTGTCGGCCACCAGATCGTGGGTCTTCGTGTGCTGCCTGCGCTGCTCCTGCAGCACGGTCTCGAGCTGGTCGTCCACGTCCGTCAGGAACTGCACGACGAAGACGACGCCGCTGATGAACGTCGCGAGCAGCAGGCTCCACAGGTCCTCGTTCGGCCCGTGGATGAGCGCGTTGCTCACGAGGTAGCTCACGCCGCCCACGAGCACCGTCACGAGGACCTTGCGCACGATCCTCGGGACCAGCGCGCGCGACGGCTCGGATGCTTCTCCGGTCACGGTCACCTCCGTCCGGTTTCGGCGGACACACTGAGCAGGGCCAGGGTGTTCATCGCGACCTGGTCGCGGACCCGGTCGACCAGGGAGCGCCACTGCCGGGTGAACCCCGGCCGCCGCTCCAGGCTGTCCCAGAACGGCGTCAGCCACTCCTCGACCCGGGCGGCGGGCATCCACAGGTGCAGCAGGTGGTCGATGGCGGGCGCCAGGCGGGCCACCGCCTGGGCCTCCGGCGTCGTTCCGATCCGCGCCCGCTCGACGATGACCAGCAACGACGTCAGCAGCCAGTCGTGCGTCGCCAGGTCCTCGCACAGGTCGACCACGGCGGGGGTGAACGGGCCGGGGTGCGTCAGGCGCAGGGTCCGCTCCTGCTCGGTGTGCAGGGTGAACCGGATCGACGGCTCGCCGGTCTCGGCCACCCACCGCAGGCTCGTACGCGGGATCTTGAAGGGCGCCCGCCGGTCCAGCAGCGGGGAGGACTGCACGAGGTCGAGGAAACGCCCGCTGACGGCTCCCAGATCGAGGCAGCCGGGTGCGGGGTCGCCGGTGAACCCTTCGGCGAGGTCGGCCGCCTTCGCCTTGCCCAGGACCTCCACGACGCCCGGCCGGGCCAGGTAGTGCGACCAGGCGAGCCTGCGGTCGGTCTCCGAGCGCACCACTCTGACGTACGACGAGCCCTGGGCGACTCTGCCCCCGGTCACCGCGCAGCGGGACACGACCGTGCCCACGCCCCTGACCCGGGAACGGGAGGCGGCGGGCAGCGCGCAGTCCACCCCGGTCAGCCGCTCGGGCGACACGGCGTGGACGATGGGACGGCGGGAGACCCGCACGGTCTCCCCGGCCGTGATCCCCAGCACCTGGCGGCACGTCGACTCGGAGATCTCCCCGGAGTTCTGCAGCAGCCCGGTGTGGACTTCCCCCATCACCAGCATCGGGCCCCTCAGACGAAGACGTAGGAGATGCGGTCGACGAGCTCCTCTTCGAGCCGGACTCCCTCGCCCTCGCTCCGGCCGGCGACCTGCCGCAGGACCTCGTCGTCCACCGCGACCTGGCTCAGGATCGTCCGTACGGCCAGCTCGACGGGCAGGAACCGGGGGGACAGGACGGACAGCGTGGTGTACGCGCTGAACGGCGCGGCCTGGGGATCGAGCCGGACGACCGCGGGCAGTTCGTCCCAGTTCCGGGGCCAGCCGCCGTCCAGGGCCACCGGAGGAAGCGGCACCCGGCCGTCGCTGCGCAGCAGCCCCAGCCGCAGGAGCTGCCAGACGGCGGCGAGAAAGGGGCACGACCAGGTGCGCCGCGGCCCCTTCTCGTCCCACAGCTCGACGTCCACGAAGATCGAGTGGCCGCGCTTGGCGTTCTGCGCGGGCGGTTCCCACGGCCGGGCCTTCCCCATCGCCTGCACCGGCGCGGTGCGGGGTGAGCGGGAGCCGTTGCACAGCCAGCCGGTCTCCTTCACCGGCGGGCGCGATCCGTCGGTGTCCGGCGGCGGGTCGTCCACGAGCCGGTCCTCCACCAGCCGGGCGAGCTCGACACCCTCTGATTGCGCGCAGGCGGACTCGCGGGCCAGATAGTCGATGGTCAGGTCGTGCTCGGCCGCCGCCTCGAGGATCATCGGCACCAGCTCGGCGGGAGTGCTGAAGCGACTGAAGTAGTCGTCCACGAGGAAGCAGGTGCTCACCCGGGCCCGGCCCCCGGGCACCCGCTCACGCCATAAGGAGCGGACCGTGGCGAGCCACGGCGCGACCCTGCGGAACTGCTCGCGCAGCCGGTCCGGGCCCGCCTCGAAGTCCTCCATGTAGAGGTGCCCGAGCTCGACGGACACGTGGGACAGGGGCACGGAGGCGATCCTGCGCTCGGCCGCCACCTCGCCGAACGTCGCGTGCACCGGCGTCACAAGCCCTCCCACGCGTTGTCGTCGACGATCTTCTTGGCGAGCTCGTCGAACGCGGCGGCGGTCTCCGCGTTCGCGATCTTGCTGGCGAGCACGTCCTCGTCGGTGATGAGCTGCTCGCGCCACTGGAGGACCGGGTCCAGCGGGATCTTGCCGAGCATGGCCGTACGGCCGACGCTGTGGCGGCCGGCCAGCTCGCGCAGCTCGCTGTCGCACGCGCTGAGCCAGGCCCGCTGCTCGTCGCGCAGTCCGACGAGCTCCGACGCGTCCGGCTCGAGCACGGCCGTGCGCACGAAGCGGATGCGGTCGCGCAGGTCGTCGGCGTCGTGGCCGAACCTGGTGCCGACGTCGAGCAGCCCGTCCGCGCCGGTGACGAGCCCGGCGGCCGCGATGATGTGCTGACGCGTCCAGCGGTGGAAGACTAGCCAGCGGAACGGGACGGCCGGCATCCGCACGGTCGCCGCCAGGACCAGCTCGGCGGTGAAGGACCGGCCGGCGCTGACGTCGATCATGCACAGGTCGAACTCCTCCTCCAGCCGCCCGAACAGCTGGACGCAGCGGCCGACGATCTCGTCGGTGAGGGCCGACAGCTCGCCGCCGCCCTCGCTGCCCGGAAGCAGCACGAGCCGTCCCGCGCCGGGCGGGCGCGTGCGCAGCCCCTCGCGGTCGGACTCGGCCCACACGTCCACCCGCCGCGGCTGCGGGCACTCGCCGCGCAGGTATTCGTGCAGGCCGTTGCGCCGGGTGCCGCGGGCCACCCCGCTCACGCTGAAGATGGCTCCGGCGGTAGGCGAGCCGAAGTCGAAGTCCAGGTAGCAGACGTCGTTGCCCTGCAGGGCGTGCCGGTACACGATGTTGGTGCCGGTGACCGAGCGCCCGGTCCCGCCCTTGTCCGAGATCGCGAAGACGAGCAATTCAGATCGCCTCCGACGCGCTGTCGCGGGCGGCGGCGAGCCGTTCGAGGTCGAGGAGCGCGCTGTTGATCAGGGCCTGCGCGGTCGCGGGGCGGTCGCTGACGATCGCCCTGGCCCGCTGCAGTGAGGCCTGGATCGTGCGGAGCTTCGGCTGGATCGTCTGCCCGGCCACCAGCGGCCGGGTGACCAGCTCCTGGTCCAGCAGGTGCTCGGCCTCCCCGAGCATCTGGTAGGCCAGCTCCACGAGCTGGGGGCTGCGCAGCGGCGGCTCTCCGCTGGACGTCGCGGCGGAGACGAGGAACTCGACGACGCGCTCGCTGAAGTACCACGACGGCTCCTCGTCGCGCGCCTCGATGTCGGCGAAGACGTTGCCGGGCTGGTCCCACAGGCCGGCGGCCGGGCCTTCGACGTGGCGGCGCAACATGATGTGCCGCCAGATCTGGTCGGCGAGGGCGACCAGCCGCTCGCGCATCCGGGTGTTCTGCGCGATGGAGGCGGCCCAGATGGTGCGTTTGAGCAGCGTGATGGCGAAGTCGGAGACGACCCAGACCAGGTGAGGGCCGAGCGCGTCGCTGCCGTGGAGGTTGATCGGGACGCCGGGGGAGTGCATGAGCACGGGCGGGTCGCCCGGCACGGCCCTGCGGATGATCCTGGCCCGGATGGCCAGCTCCTCCAGCACGGCGGCGACCCGGCCGAGGTCCACGTCGGCCGCCCGGTTGTTGACCAGGCTCTGCACCACCATGGCGGTGACGCCGAGGCTGTAGTAGTCCGACTCCTTCTCGTCCACCGTCCGCCAGGGGATGTCCTCCAGCGGCCAGGTGCCCCGTCCGAACGTCGCGATCGTGCGCCAGTAGGACTGGGTGAGGTCCCAGCGGCGCTGGATGGCCTGGGCGAGGGTGATCTGGTCGTCGTCGAGCAGGCTCAGGACGCGGGTGCGTGAGGTGAACAGGTCGGCGATGCCGACGAGGGCGTTGACGGTGAAGTAGAGGAACGGCGTGTCGGCGGCCACGCCCTTGGGCTGGGGCCCGATGTCGAGCGGGGTGACGATGTCGGGGGCGTCCTTCACGATGCCCCACGTCCAGCCGCACTCGAACAGCAGGTTCTCGTTGTCCAGGTCGACCTGGCTGCCCGAGCCGATCGTCAGGTCGCGCAGACCGGCCCGTACGGGCCGCAGCTCGCGCCGCAGGTCGTCGAGCACCCGGCGGGTGGG
>NZ_JBFAOO010000268.1:0-8114 GCF_040675265.1 Microbispora sp. NPDC049633 | reverse complement strand
ACGATCTTCACGACCTGCTGCGCGGGATTCAGCGCCTGGGAGACCTCGGCACCGCGGGCCCGCTGTCCATCGCCGTCGCCGCCGCGCTGCTGCTCACCCGTGGCGGCGACACCGCCGCCACGTGGAACACCTACCCCGGCAGCACCGCGGCGCCGTTCACCATGGCCTACCCCGCGACCTGGGGTGAGGCCAGGACCAACGCCGACCAGTGGATGATCGCCTCACCGGCCGTGGACGAGTTCGACGCGTTGTTCGCGGTGCCGGGCAACACCGACTGGTCGAAGGTGAACCCCATCATCACGGGCCATCCGGACCGGGCGACGGGGGTGTTCGCCCAGGTCAGCAACACTCTGAGCACCTCGGATTCGCCACTGGAGCTCCAGGAGAGCCTGGGCCCCGCGCTCCCCGGCGTGACCACCTACTACGGCGTGCCTGCTCCCACCACCGTCGGCGCCAAGCCCGCCTTCCGGATCGAGGGCGTGCTCAGCGACCCCCAGCAGACCGGGCGCCTGGACTTCTCCGCCTACGTCGTCCGTCAGGGCGACGCCGGCACGACCGTCCTGATCGCGTTCTTCTGCCCGGCCGGCCGGTGCGACCGCGCGCTCATCGACCACATGGTGAACACGATCACGTTCAAGTAGCCCGCCGGGCCTTCCGCTGCCCGGCGGGGGACACGGAAGGCCTCAGCGAAGGGCCTGTGTGCCGATGACGGACAGCAGGTGCAGCTTGTCGTGGCTCTCGCTGCCGGGAACGGCGATGTAGACGAGCAGCGAGTGGGCCTGGTCGGGGTCGACCAGTCTCTGGCACGTCAGCTCCAGGGCTCCGACTTCGGGATGGACGAAGTGCTTGACCGTGTGGGGGCGTATCCCGATCTCGTGGGCGTCCCACGCTCGCCGGAACTCGTCACTGCGGGCGAGGAGCAGGTCGGCGAGGTGTGCGGCTCGGGATCCGGGGCCGCGGAGGGTGACGATCTCGCGCAGCCCTGAGGCGTACATCCGGGTGAGGAACGGATGCTCTTCGGGCGCGTAGAGCCGCCGGGCGGCCGGATCGGTGAACCACCGGTACCCGCTGCTGCGGGCGGGCCCGGTGTACCGGGTCGTGTCGCCGGTGAGCGCGACGCCCATGGGGGTCTGCCGCAGGGTCTCCCCGAGCTCGGTGACGATCTCCGCGGGGGTGTCGTTCAGGCGGTCGAGAATGCGCAGGAGGCCGGGGCTGATGTGCTCGCCGGCTCCGCCGCGGGCGGGCGGGTTGTGCCCCGCGAGGCGGAACAGATGGTCGCGCTCGTCGAGCGAGAGGTGCAGGCCCTGGGCGATCGAGGCGAGCATCTGGCTCGACGGCCGCGGTCCGCGTTCTCGCTCCAGGCGGGAGTAGTAGTCGGTCGACATGTGGCACAGTGCCGCGACCTCCTCGCGCCGTAGCCCGGTCGCCCTGCGACGGGGACCGCGCGGGAGGCCGACGTCCTCGGGTTGCAGCACCTTCCGTCGGCTCCGGAGGAACTCCGCCAGCCCAGCGCGATCGATCACGGCATTCCCTCCACTCACGGTGCTGCTTCTTTCTATCGCCCCCGCGGGACGGCGACCACGGATCGCCGATCCCCCTCTCCGCCCGGGAACGGATGAGTCCGCATCCGTGGATCGGCGGTCCCTGGAACTCCCACGCGGCGTCCGGGACCGTGGATCCGGGACGACGACACCGGACCGACCACACCGGGACAACGGCACCGGGACGACAACACAAGGAGCAGCAATGCCACGTCAGGCAATCGACATCACCATCCCGGACCTGTCCGGGAAACGCGTGCTCATCACCGGTGCCAGCGACGGCGTGGGGCTGGGAATGGCCGCGCGACTGGCCGCGGCCGGCGCGGACGTCCTCATGCCCGTCCGCGACCGCCGCAAGGGCGAGAACGCGATCGCCGGGATCCGCCAGAGCCTCCCGGACGCGAAGGTCTCGCTGCGCGATCTCGACCTGTCGTCGCTCGAGTCGATCGAGGCCCTCGGAAACGCCCTCCGCGAGGAGGGCCGGCCCATCCACATCCTGATCAACAACGCGGGCGTGATGACCCCGCCGAGCCGGCAGACCACGGCGGACGGCTTCGAACTCCAATTCGGCACCAACCACCTCGGCCACTTCGCCCTGGTGAGCCACATCCTCCCGCTGCTGCGCGCCGGCCGCGCCCGCGTCACATCGCAGATCAGCATCGCCGCGAACCGCGGCGCCATCAACTGGGACGATCTGAACTGGGAACGCGGCTACAACGCCACGCGCGCCTACCAGCAGTCCAAGATCGCATTGGGGCTCTTCGGTCTCGAGCTGGACCGCCGCAGCAAGGCCCACGGGTGGGGCATCACCAGCAACCTGTCCCACCCCGGAGTAGCCCCCACCAGCCTCCTCGCCGCCCGGCCCGAGCTCGGCCGCACCGCGGACACCGGCGGCGTCCGCCTGATCCGCGCGCTCTCGGCCCGCGGCATTCTCGTCGGCACCGTCGAGACCGCGATACTGCCCGCGCTCATGGCCGCGACGAGCCCCGGCGCCCAACCCGGCGCCCTCTACGGACCCAGCGGCCTCGGCAACCTCAGCGGCCCACCCGCAGAGCAACGGATGTACTCCCGGCTGCGAAGTGCGGACGACGCCGAGCGCGTCTGGCTGGTCTCGGACCGGCTCACCAAGATCACCGTTGCGGCCGCTTGACCGAGGGCCGGCTCCGGGTCCGGCGCCGGCGCGCCCCCGCCGTCGGCTAACCGGCCCGCCGGGCCCGCCAGTCCCGCGCGCCGTCGAGGACGGCCCGGTGGACCGCACGGGCGATCCGCGCGCCCCACATCGAGCGCGGGCCGCCGAACGCCTCCTCCGGGCCCTCCTCCCGTACGGCGACGCAGACGGCGTCCGACGCGGTCCCCGTGCAGGGGAAACCCGCCTCCAGCAGCGCCTGCGTCTTCGCCTCGGTCACCGTCATCACGGCGTTGACCAGCGCCGGGTCGGAGAACGCGACGGGCACGGCCACCAGGATGTTGATCGTCCCCGGGCGCGGCACGCTCGGCCCCGCGTCGCCCGCGCCGACGGCCCCCCGCGCCACCTCCGAGGCGCCCCCGCCGGCCGCCTCCCGCGCGGGTTCGGGGACGTACGGCACACCGGGGTCGGGCACGCCCTCGGGCGAGGCCGCCCAGGTCGGCACGCCGAGTCCCACCGTGGCGACGGCCTCCGCTCCCCCGTCCGCCGCGGCGACGTAGCGCTCCACCAGCGCCGCCGTCATCATGCCGACCCCGGGACCGCCGGGGCCGAGCGCGTCCAAGTGCTCCACCGGGTCCATGCGTGAGTAACCGGCCGCCACCTGCGCGTTCAGCACCCACTCGCGGCGGCCGACACCGCCGCCCAGCATGGCGGAGGAGATCATCCGCCAGCCGGGCCCGAACCGCCACAGCAACGCGCCGAGCCGCAGGCCGTCCTCCACGCGGTACGTCAGGGACGGCCGCGGCAGGCCGCTCACGCTCCCTCCGCGGGAGTCATCCGGGAGGTCAGCGGCCGGACCAGGTGGACGAGCGGGCGCCCGTCGGGGCCGGGCTCCACCCGCACGCTGGCGCCGAAGTGCTCGGTCAGCAGCGGCTCGGCCAGCACCCGCTCGGGCGGCCCGGCCGCGACCGCGCGCCCGGCGGCGAGCAGCACGAGCGCGTCGGCGTACTGCCCGGCGAGGCTGAGGTCGTGCAGCGTCGTCACGACGGTGAGGCCGTCGGCCAGGCGCAGCCGGTCGACGAGTTCGAGCACCTGCTGCTGATGGCCGAGGTCGAGCGCCGTCGTCGGCTCGTCCAGCAGGAGCACCGGCGCCTGCTGCGCCAGCGCCCGGGCGAGCACGACCCGCTGCCGCTCGCCCCCGGACAGGTGCCCGAGCGGCCGGGACGCGAAGCCGTCCAGGTCGAGCCGTTCCAGCACCGACCGCGTCACCTCGCGGTCCCGGGGGCTCTCGCTGCCGAGATAGGGGATGTACGGCGTGCGGCCCAGCAGCGCGTAGTCGTACACCTTCATGTCGGGGGGCAGCGCGGGGTTCTGCGGGGCGTAGGCGATCAGCCGGGCCCGCCGGCGCGGGCGCAGGTCGTCCACGGCCGTCCCGTCGACGAGCACCTCGCCCTCCCTCGGGACCAGTCCGGCGACGGCCCGCAGCAGCGTGGACTTGCCCGCGCCGTTCGGCCCGATGACCGCCAGCCACCGGCCGCGCGCGGCCGACAACGTGACGTCCGTGAGCACCCGCCGCCCGCCGAGGGTGACGCCCACGCCGCGCGCCTCGATCGCCGGGTGCCCGTCGCCGCTCACGTCTCCACCCGCCGGGTCACGCGCAGGACGGTGACGAAGAAGGGCGCGCCGACGAACGCCGTCACCACCCCGATCGGCAGCTCGGCCGGCGCGAGCACCGTGCGGGCGATCGTGTCGGCGAGCACGAGGAACGCCGCGCCGCCGAGGAACGACAGCGGCAGCACGATCCGGTACGACCAGCCGGCGAGCCGCCTGACCACGTGCGGCACGACGATCCCGACGAACGCGATCAGCCCGCTGACCGCGACCGCCGCCGCGGTGGCGAGCGAGGCGGCCAGCACCACGGCGAATCGCACGCGCGCCGCGTGCAGGCCGAGGCTGACCGCCTCCTCGTCGCCGACCGACAGCACGTCGAGCAGCCGCCCGTGCAGCAGCATGACGACGGTCGACACCACGGCGTACGGCGCGATCATGCGGACCTGGTCCCAGCCGCCGCCGACGTCGCCGAGGATCCAGGCGTAGATCCGCGGCAGTTCCTGCACCTTGAGCTGCTGCACGAAGGTCTGGATCGCGGTGAGGAACGAGGTGACCGCGACCCCGGCGAGCACCAGGGTCGCGGTGCCGCCGCCCCGGCCCGCCGTGTGGCCCAGCGCGTACGCGAGGAACACCCCGCCGACGGCCCCGGCGAAGGCGGCGACCGGCACCGCGGTCACCCCGGCCTCGCCGCCCAGGAAGACCACGACGAGCGTGACCGTGAGGCCGGCCCCGGACGCCGCGCCGAGCAGGTACGGGTCGGCCAGCGGGTTGCGGAACACACCCTGGTAGCCCGCTCCCGCCATGGCCAGCAGCCCGCCGACGACGGCGGCGAGCAGCACCCGGGGCACCCGGAGCTGGAACAGCAGGTTCTCTTCGACCTGCGCGAGCCCCGAGTGCAGGGACACCAGCGGCAGCCGGTCGAGCAGCGCCAGTCCGATGGCGCGCGGCGAGATGCCCGCCGCGCCCACCGCCAGGCCGGCGGCGAGGCTGGCCGCCAGCACGGCGGACGCGACGAGCAGCGCCCGCCAGCGCCGGGCCGGGGTCACGGCGTCACCACGCATTCACCGGCCACGCGTTCACGGGCTCAGCTCGCCGCCTTCTGCACGGCGTCGCCGACGGCCTGGGCGAGATCGGCGACCCGCGGTCCCCAGCGGGAGGCGATGTCGTCGTCCAGCTCCACCACGCGGCCCTTCTTCACCGCGGACAGGCCGGACCAGCCGGGCCGCTTGGCCAGCGTGGCGGCGTTCTGGCCGCAGCACTTGGTGTCACCCAGGAAGATCAGGTCGGGGTCGGCCTTGGCGATGAACTCCGCCGACAGCTTGGGGTATCCGCCCGCCGCGTCGGGCGCCTCGTCGGCGATGTTCTTCAGCCCGAAAAGGTTGTAGACCTGCCCGATGAAGGTGCTCGACGTCGCCGCGTAGGGCGTGCTGTCCAGCTCGTGGTAGTACGTCAGGCTCTTGCCCTTCGGCGCCGCCGCCGCGAGGGCGTCGATCTTCTGCTTGACGCCGTTCGCCACCTCCTCGGCCTTGGCCGTGTTGCCGGTGGCCGCGCCGAGGTCCCTGATCTGGTCGTAGGTGTCGTCCAGCTTGGTCGCGGCGGGTTCGAGCAGCACCGGCACGCCGACCTTCCCCAGACCGGCCACGACGCCTTCCAGGTCGTTGGCGAGCACGACGAGGTCGGGCTTGGCGGCCACGATCGCCTCGACGTTGGGCTTGAACCCCGACAGCGAGGTCTTCGGCGCCTCCGGCGGGTAGTTCGACTGGTCGTCCACCGCCGACACCTGCGCGCCCGCGCCGATCGCGAAAAGGATCTCGGTGGCCGTGGGCGAGAGCGACACGATGTGCTCGGGGCGCTTGGAGATGGTCACCGCGCCGTTTCCGGCCTGCACGGTGACGGGGAAGGCGCCCTGCCCCCCGGTGGTCGAGGCGCCGGTGGTCGAGGCGCCGGTGGTCGAGGCGGCGGTGGTCGAGGCGGCGGTGTTCGAGACTGCGGGGGCGGGGTCCGCGGACGTGGCGGCGCCGTCGGTCTGACCGCAGCCGGCCAGTCCGAGCACGCCCAGCACCACACCCGCGACGGCCGTGCGTACGGGCCTCACGAGGGTCCTCCATCAGGGGGAATGCCGGGAATCGAGGGACCCGCTGGAAGCGACGGATCACCCTTTTCCACGAGGGTCGATGGCGTCGGCGCGCAGCGCAGGCGACCTGGCTCGTCCCCGGGGGCGGGGAACCACAGTTGCGGGACAGCGCCGGATTCTCACCGGACTTCGCTACGCGGCGCGCGTCGGACGCAACGGTACCAATCCCCTGTCCGGCGTCCGCCCCCGGCCCGTCCGCGCATGGACGGCCGGGGCTCCTGCCTGGGCGTACGCGGGGATGGTAGGGCAGGCCCCACCATCGCGGTAGGGGCCACCCAAGATCGGAAGTAGGGACCGCGTCGCTGTGCCGGCCGGGGCCGCGGCGGGACGCTTGAACCGCTCGCGAGGCCCGGGCCCCCGAGCCAGCGACCACCGCGACCACCGCGACCACCGCGGCTTCGAGCCCCCACCGCCCGCAGGCGCACCAGTCCGCCGGCCGACACAGCGAAGGCGTCCCCCATGTCCCTGACCATGCTTCCCCCCGCTCCGGAAAGGGCCCCGGCCGCGCCCGCGCCACGGGACCGCTTCATCGACGTCCTGCGCGTCTTCGGGATGGTCCTCGTGGTCGTCCAGCACTGGACGATGCCGGTCCTGTCGTACGCCCAGGGACGGCTGACCACGGGCAACGCCCTGGCGGCGGTGCCGTACGTCACCTGGATCTCGCAGGTCATGCCGCTGGTCTTCTTCGCCGGGGGCGCGGCCAACGCGATCAGCTTCGGGTCCGCCGCCCGCCGGGGCGGGACGGCCCGGGAGTGGACGGCGCGGCGGGTGCGCCGCCTGGCCTGGCCGGTGGTGCCGCTCGCGGTCCTGTGGCTGCCGCTCCCCCACCTCCTGGAGGCCCTCGGCATGCCCGCGCAGCCGGTGGAGGTGGCCGCGCGGACGGTCGGCCAGCTGCTCTGGTTCCTCGCGGTCTACCTGCTGGCCGTGGTGGCCACGCCGCACCTGCTGCGGGTGCGGGCCGGAGTGGCCCTGCCGGTGCTGGCGGGCGGCGCGGTGCTGATGGACGTGGTCCGGTTCTCCGGTCTGGAGGCCGCCGGCTACCTCAACGTGGCGTTCGTCTGGCTGGCGGTCCACCAGGTCGGGATCCGGTACGCCGAGGGCGGCCTTGAGTGGCTGACGGGACGTCGGGCCGCCGGGCTCGCGGTGGCCGGGTTCGCGATGGTGGCGGCCCTCGTGGCGACCGGGCCCTACCCCGCCAGCATGATCGGGATGCCGGGGATGATCTCGAACATGGCCCCGCCCAGCGCCTGCATGCTCGCGTTGTTCGCCGGTCAGCTCGGCCTGGCGATGCTGCTGCGCCCCGCCCTGAACGCGCTGGCCGCCCGGCCGAAGGCCGAGGCGGTGCTCACCGCGCTCGCGCCGCGCATGATGACGGTCTACCTGTGGCACATGACCGCGCTCGTCACCGTCGCCGGTGTGGCGACCATCGGATTCGGGCTGGCGACCCCGCACGCCGGCTCGGCGGCCTGGTGGAGCGCCGTCCCCTTGTGGCTGGCCGCCCTGGCGCTGATCCTGGTCGCGCTGACCATGCTGCTCGGCCGCTTCGAGGAGCCCGCGGGGGCCGCCGCCCACCGGTACGTGCCGGTGGCCGTCCCGCTCGTCGGCGGCGCGCTGCTCACCCTCACGGTCACGGGGTTCGCGCCGGGCCCGGCGCCGGTGATCGCGTCGGCCGCCCTGGCCGCGGGGCTGGCCCTGGTCAGCC
>NZ_JBFAOO010000267.1:0-8117 GCF_040675265.1 Microbispora sp. NPDC049633 | reverse complement strand
GGCCGGCGTGGCCGAGCCCAGTGCGCGGCGACCGGGTCCCTCACGGGCTTGCCGTACTCCTCCGGACGGGGCGTGTCCCGTACGTGCCGTACGCCCACACGTCGGCGTCGGACGCGGCCACCACCCCCTGGAGTTCGAGCGAGTTCTCCGCGGTGTCCTTCGGCAGCACCCCGCCGAAGGACACCGGCGCCCACGGGCCACCGGGCGCACGCCGGTGCAGCGCCGTGCGCCACCCCCAGCGCTGCTTGTCGTGGGGTGATCGCCCAGTACGAGCCGGACGCGGACACCGATAGCGCCTGCACCGCCATCCCCGCCCCGGGGCCGGGCAACCGCCGCCACGGTCCCGCCTCATCGGCGGGGACCGTCACAGGACGGCGCCGCTCGGGCGGATGGTCCGGATACAGATAGTCCCAGGGCCCCCGAAATCCCGGCCCGCCCGCCTCCGGCGTGGCCGACGCGGCATCCGTGTACGCGGGCGGGGACACGCGTGCTGTGACGTTTCGCCTTACGCGTGCTCCCCCGCGAGCGCCTCGCGTCCGTGCGGCTCGTCCCAGTCGGCCTCGTGCGGCTCGACCGCGATCCGCACCGGCCCGTCGCCGAGGTAGGCGGGCCTGGCGGTGAGCCGGAACGCGGCGAAGTCGGTGGTCTCGCGGAACGCGGGGATCCGGTAGAGGTCGCGGGCGTACGCCCAGAGGTGGGGGTAGGCGGTCAGCGGGCGTTCGGTGATCCCGGCGAGCGGATTGTGCAGCAGGTCGTATCTGACCAGGACCACCCAGAGCTGCACGTCGGATTCGGTGAGGCGGTCCCCGAACAGATACCGCCGACCGGCGAGGCGGGCGTCGAGGCGGTCCAGCGCGGCGGCCACCCCGGCGCGCCGCCGCTCGTACTCCTCCTGGGTCGCGGCCCTGGCCACCAGGTGCACGCCCTGGCTGAGGTCGCGTGCGATCTCCTCGTCCAGCGCCTCGATCTCGTCACGCAGGTCCCCGGGGTAGAGGTCCACGGTGGCCCACTCGGCGAACGCGGTGCCGAGGTCGGCGGGGATCCGGGCGAAGTCGTTGCTGACGATGCGGTTCGTCCGCCGGTCCCACAGCACCGGCACCGAGATGTGACCGGGATATCCGGGCTCGGTGGCCTCGTACGCCTCGGCGAGCAGCGTGAAGCCGTTCACCGGGTCGGGCCCGCGCCGCTCCCGGAACGCCCAGCCGCGCGCGTCGCGGTCGTCGTCGACGTAGGACACCGACACGACGTCCCGCAGCCCGGCCAGGTCGCGCACGATGACGGCGCGCTGCGCCCACGGGCACGTGTACGACGCGTAGAGGTGGTAGCGGCCGGGCTCGGCGGGGTGGCCGCCGGAGCCGTCGGCGGTGATCCGCTCCGTGAAGGGGTAGAGGGGCCCCGGCCCGTCGGTCCTGCCCGGCCCGTACGGGCCGTGGGCGGCGACGTCGGCGGGACTCGCGTACGCGGGCGCTTGGGCGGTCATGAGGTCTCCTTGCGATGGTGGGCCGGGTGACAGCCGATGGTCAGCCGAGGATCCGGGCCGCGCCGAACCCGGCGGGCAGCTCGCCGCCGGTCGCGAAGCGGCCGGGCCCGAAGGCGGCGAGGCGGGGATCGGGGTCGTCCAGGAGCAGCCGGGCGACGTGGTCGCCCCAGGCGGGCGCGAGTTTGAAGCCGTGCCCGCTGGTGCCCGCGTCGACGAACAGGTGCTCGCCGACCCGGCCGGCGACCGGCTGCCAGTCGGGGCTCACGTCGTACAGCGAGGCCCAGCCGCCGGCCACCCTGGCGCGGCGGCGCGCCGTGGAGCGGGCGGCGGAGGCCTCGGCCAGCCGGTTCAGCTCGCCGGCGAGCGGGCCGGGGAAGTCGTCGGGGTCGGCGGCGGAGGCCGGGACGACCCCGCCGGTGAGGTACTGGGTGCGGGGCTGCGGGGTCGTGTAGTACCCGCCGGGCATGTCGATCAGGACGTGCGGCACGATCTCGGCGCCGTCGGCGGGGTCGTGCTCGGACACGGCGACGACGTGGCGTTCCACGGTCAGCGGCAGGTACACGCCGAGCGGCCACAGCAGCGGCGCTGTCCACGGCCCGGCGGCCACGAGCAGCCGTCCGGCCCGGTGCACCGCGCCGTCGGACGTGGTCACCGCCGCCCCGCGGCTCTCCTCGGCGAGCGCGACGACCGGCCTGTGGGTGTGGAACACCGCGCCGAGGCGCCGCGCGGCCGCGGCCAGCCCGGTCGTCGTCGCGTACGGGTCCGCGTAGCCGGCGTCGGCCTCCCAGACCGCGACGGCGACGCCGTCCAGGCTCAGGTGGGGCAGCCGGGCGGGCAGCGCGTCGGCGCCGACCAGCTCGCCGGTGACGCCGAGCGAGCCGAGCCGCGCGGCGGTCTCGGCGGCCGATGCCGCGTCGCCGGGGCCGTGCAGGTAGAACGCGCCGGTCCGGCGGAAGCCGGACTGGTGCCCACCGGTGTGCTCCTCGAACCGGGCGAGGAACGCGATGCCGTCCCGCGCCGTCTCCGCCAGGAAGGGATCGGTGTAGTAGGCCCGGCAGATGCCGCCCGACCGCCCGGTGGGGCCGCCCGCGACCGGCCCCTTGTCGAACACGGCCACGGACACGCCGCGCCTGGCCAGGTGGAAGGCCGCGGCCGTGCCGTGCACCCCGGCCCCGACGATCGCCACGTCGTACGTCATGCGACGGCCTCCCGGTCGCGCGGGCGGTGGTGCGGCAGCCGCGGGATCGCGGCCAGCAGCTCACGTGTGTACGGCGCGCGCGGCTGGGCGAAGACCTGACGGACGTCGCCGGACTCGACCACCCGGCCGTCCTTCATCACCAGCACCCGATCACTGACGTGGTGGATCACCCCGAGGTCGTGGGAGATGAACAGGCAGGCCACGCCGAGTTCGGCCTGGAGGTCGGCGAGCAGGTCGAGCACCTGGGCCTGGATCGACACGTCCAGCGCGGAGACCGGCTCGTCGCAGACGATCACCTGGGGCCGGGGGGCCAGCGCCCGCGCGATCGCCACCCGCTGCCGCTGCCCGCCGGACAGCCGCAGCGGCCTGCGGTCGAGGACCGAGGTGTCCAGGCCGACCTGCGCGAGCAGCTCGGCCGTGCGGTCCCGCCGGGTGCGGCGCGGCTCGCCGCCGGCGGCGAGCGCCTCGTCGAGGATCCGCCGCACGGTGAACCGGGGGTCGAACGAGCTCAGCGGGTCCTGGTAGACGACCTGGACGCGCCGCCGCAGCGCGCGGCGCTCGGCGGAGCCCAGCCCACTCCAGGACCTGCCGGTGATCTCCACCTCGCCCGCGTCCGGCTCCAGCAGCCCCAGCACCAGGCGCGCGGTCGTGGTCTTGCCCGATCCCGACTCGCCCACCAGCCCGAGGGTCTCCCCCGCCCGCAGCTCGAACGACACGTCGTCCACGGCCGCGCGGGGCAGCCCGTCCGGCCCGGTGAACGACTTGGCCAGGCTGGACGCCCTGATCACCACCTCGCCGGGCCGGGCCGCGGGGAGCGGAGCGGGGGCAGGAAGCGAAGCGGGAGCGGAGAGCGAAGCGGGAGCGGAGAGCGGAGCGGGAGCGGGGGCCGAGCCGTCCCCGGAGGCGGTCAGCCGCGTGCCCCTGCCGTGCTCGGAGGGCACCGCGGCCAGCAGCCTCCGGGTGTAGGCGTGCCGCGCGTCGCCGAGCACGTCCCGCGTGGGCCCCTCCTCGACGACCTCGCCGTCCTTCATGACCAGCACGCGGTCGGCCAGCTCGGCCACCACCGCGAGGTCGTGGCTGATCAGCAGCAGCCCGGCCCCGGCCCGCCGGCGCTCGGCCAGCAGCCGCAGGATCTGCGCCTGCACGGTCACGTCCAGAGCGGTGGTCGGCTCGTCGGCGATCAGCAGCGGGGGCGAGCAGGCGACCGCGGAGGCGATCAGCGCCCGCTGGCGCAGCCCGCCGGAGAGCTGGTGGGGGTACTGCGCGGCGCGCAGCTCCGGCTCCGGCACGCCCACCTCGCGCAGCAGCTCCACCACGCGCCGCCGCACGCCGGCACGCGGCACGACCCGGTGGAGCCGCAGGGTCTCGGCGATCTCCTTGCCGACCGGGCGCAGCGGGTCGAGCGAGACCAGCGCGTCCTGCAGGACGTAACCGACCCGGCCGCCCCGCAGCGTCCGCCACTGCCGCTCGCCGTACGAGGACACGTCGCGGCCTGCCACGACGAGCGACCGCGCGGTGATATCGGCGCCGGCGCCGGTCAGCCCTATCAGCGTGCGGGCGGTGACGCTCTTGCCCGAGCCGGACTCCCCCACGATGGCGACGCACTCGCCCGGGCTCACCGTGAAGGAGATCGACCGGACCGCCTGGACGGGGCCGAACGAGACCCGCAGGTCGGACACCTCGACGACGGGGTCGGCCCGCTGAGTGGTCACGACAGTCTCCCTTCGACGCGCCGCTGCAGGTGGCGGCCGACGACCGTGACGGACAGGACGGTGAGCGTGATGGCCAGCCCGGGGAAGACCGCGGCCCACCAGGCGACGGAGAAGTAGTCGCGCCCGGCCGAGAGCATCGCTCCCCATTCCGCGGCGGGCGGCCGGGGACCGAGGCCGAGGAAGCTCAGCGAGGACGCCGCGACCAGCGCGGTGCCGACCTCGATCGTGGCCAGCACCAGCAGCGGCGCGAACGCGTTGGGCAGCACGTGCCGCGCGATGATCCTCGCCCTGGTCAGGCCGAGCGAGACGGCCGCCTCGACGTACCCGGACCGGCGGATGACCATGGTCTGCGCGCGGACCAGGCGCGCGTAGCCGGGCAGCGTGTACGCGGCGATGGCGAAGACCGCGTTGAGCGTCCCCGGCCCGACGACGGCGATGACCAGCAGGGCCAGCAGCAGCCCCGGCAGCGAGAGCAGGACGTCCACGACACGCATGGCGACCTCGTCGAGCACCCGCCCTCCGAGCGCCGCCAGGAGCCCGACGAGGGTGCCGCCGGCGACCGCGAGCGCGGTGGCGGCCAGCCCGGCCAGCACCGACGGCCGTGCCCCGTACACGATCCGGGTGAAGATGTCGCGCCCGTTGGCGTCGGTGCCGAGCAGGTGCTCGCCGTCCGGGGGCCGGAGCGCGGCGAGGGCGTCGGTGAGGTCGGGCGAGCCGTGCGCGACCAGGCCGGGCGCGATCATGATCACCGCCACGACCAGCAGGAACGCGGCGGCCGCCCAGACGCCGGCGCGCGGGACGCGCCGCCGCCCGCGCCCGACGACGGTGACGCCGGGGCCCGTGGTGGCGATGGTGGAGGCGGTCACTCAGGCACCTCGCAGTCGCGGGTCGATGGCCAGGTAGAGCAGGTCGAGCAGGATGTTGACGACGACGTAGAGCAGCGAGGCGATCAGGACCACGCCCATCACGACCGGCAGGTCCTTGTTGGTGACGGCGGTGAGGGTCAGCCGCCCGATGCCCTGCCGGGAGAAGACCGACTCGGTGATCACGGCACCGCCGAACAGGTAGCTGACCATCCATCCGGCCAGCGTGACCGTCGGCAGCAGCGCGTGCCGGAGCGCGTGCCGCAGCCGCACGCCCAGGTCGGACATGCCGCGCGAGCGCGCGGTGAGCACGAACGGCTCCTCCAGCGTGAGCTCCAGGCCCTCGCGCAGCACCTGGCTGAGCGTCGCGATGACCGGGATCGCCATCGCGACGGACGGCAGGACCAGGCTCTCCAGTCCCTCTCCGCCGGTGGCCGGGAAGAGCCCGAACCCGAACGAGAAGACCGTGAGCAGCAGGATCCCTGCCCAGAACGACGGAATGGAGATCCCGACCAGCTCGATGCCGGAGAACACCGCCCGCGCCCACCGGCGGCCCGCGGTCAGCACGGCGACCGTGACCGCGACCACGACCGCCAGCGCGAACGAGGCGAGCATGAGCTGGACGGACGCGCCGATCTGCGCGCCGATCGCCGAGGCGACCGGCTGATGCAGCTGGTACGACTGGCCGAGGTCGCCGTGGAGCACCCGGCCCAGGTAGGTGACGTACTGGACGAGCAGCGGCCGGTCGAGCCCGTAGTCGGCGACGAGCCGCGCGCGGACCTCGGGCGTGACGGTGTTGGCGCCGATCAGCAGGTCGACGACGTTGCCCGGCGTGAGGTGGAGCCCGGCGAACGCGACCGTCACCGCGCCCCACAGCACCAGCACGGACGTGCCCAGCCGCACCAGCACCGGGCGGACCCACCGGGCCCGCGCCCGGGGGGCCGCGACGGCGACGGCGGTCATGCCTGCTCGACCCAGGCGTCGTAGAAAATCGGGTACGCCTGCGGCTCCCAGCCGATGCCGTGCGCCTTCTTGCCCGCCCCGAGCAGGTAGTTGAACACGTATACCGGGAAGACCGCGGCCTCGTCGGTGACCCGCTGCTGCACCTTGGCGTACAGCTCGGCCCGCTCGGCCTGGTCGGTCGTGTCCAGCGCGTCGCTCAGCCAGCCGTCGATCTCCTTGTCCGACAGGCGGGCCGCGTTCTGCCCGAACTTGGCGGCGGTGGGGATGGCGGAGGTGTCGAACAGGTTGCGCAGGGTGTCGCCGTCGGCGCGCTGCCAGCTGAAGTCGATCAGGTCGTAGTCGCCCTTTGGGTATCTCTCCAGCCATTCGTTGACGGTGCCGGCGACGAACTGGACGTCGAAGCCGATCTTCTTCGCCTCCGCCTGGATCTGCTCGGCCAGCGTGTCGCGCTGTTCGCGGGCGAACTCTTTGAGGAATCCCCAGCGGATCGTCAGCCGCTTGCCGTCCTTGGTGCGGTAGCCCTCGGCGTCCCTCGCCGACCATCCGGCCTCGTCGAGCAGCCGGTTCGCCGTCGCGGGGTCGTACTTCGCCTTCCCTTCGAGGGTCTTGTCGTACCCGTCGGTCGCGGGAGAGACGGGGCCCGCGGCGGGCTGGAACGCGCCGAAGTAGAGGTTCTGCACGATCGTCGCGAAGTCGATGCCGTCGCGGAACGCCTGCCGGACCCGCTTGTCGGCGAACGGCCCGGACGTGGTGTTCGGGTAGTAGTTGTAGTTGCCGCCCGGCGCCTGCCGAGTAGTGATCGTCAGCCGGGGGTCGGCCTGCACCTGCTTGGCGTTGACCGGCGGCACGCTGGCGATCGCGTCGACCTGCCCGCTGGTCAGCGCGCCGAGCCGGACCGAGTCCTCGGTGATGACCTTGATCTCCAGCTTGTCCAGGTACGCCGCCCCGGTGTGCGCCGTGCCCTCCGGCGCCCAGTCGTAGCCGGGGTTGCGGTGATAGGTGATGCCCTTCTGCACGACGTACTCGTCGATGACGAACGGCCCGGACCCGACGACCTTCTTGCACAGCGCGTCCTGCGGCTGCTCGAGCGACCGCGGCGACTCGATGCCGAAGTAGGCCGTGGCCAGCGCGGACAGGAACGGCGAGTAGGGCCTGCTGAAACTGACCTTCACCGTGTGCGGGTCGACGACCTCGCTGCCCTCGTACGGCTCGATGTAGCCCGCCGCGAGCTGGGACTTGGTCGCGGGAGCGACGATGTGGTCCAGGTTGGCCTTGACCGCGGCCGCGTCGAAGGGCGTGCCGTCGGAGAACTTCACGCCCTCACGCAGGGTGAACGTGTAGGTCTTCTGGTCCGGCGAGACCGTCCACTTGGTGGCCAGCCAGGGGTGGATCCGCCCCTCGGTGTCCAGTGACACCAGCGAGTCGAGCACGGGCCGGGTGAACAGGCCGGCCACGTCGGCGGGGCTCTGGTGCGGGTCGAGGCAGGTGGAGGGTTCGGTGTTGACGCCGAAGGTGAGCGTGCCACCCTTGACCGGCCCACCGGGGGCCTTGGCCGCCGCGGTTTCCCCGCCGCTCGTGCCGCAGGCCGTCAGGGCGAGCGACAGGGAGGCGAACGCGGCGGCGGATAATCGGATTTTTCTCGACATCTGAGGACGAGCCTTTCGGGGGTTCTCTGCCGGTGGTTCTAGACGAGACCGCCGGGGTGCGGCTGCCGCACCGCCGCGGTCACCTGCGGGGCGACGAGATCCAGCCAGTCGGACAGGACCCGGTCGAGGTCGGGGATCTCGGCCTCGAGCAGCGCCAGGCCCGGGCTGGGCACGAGCGCGCCCAGCTCGATCAGCAGGGGCCGCAGGTGCAGCTCGACGGCCAGGGCGTGCCGGGGGGCGCCCATGACCAGCAGC
>NZ_JBFAOO010000266.1:0-8258 GCF_040675265.1 Microbispora sp. NPDC049633 | reverse complement strand
GAGGCGCTGGCCGACATCAGGGACACCGGCCACCGTGTGCTCGAGGACCTGCGCCTCGGCGGCCGGCCCGCTCGCCCCGGCGTACTGCGCGGCGCTCGCCCGCAGCACCATGGCCCCCACGTGGTGGGCCACGATGTCGTGGACGTCCCTGGCGATCCGTTCCCGCTCGGCGAGCCGGCCCGCCCTGGCCCGCTCCGCGGCCAGCTCGGCGGCGTGCCTGGCCTGGGCCTGCCGCACGCCGACGTAGCGGCCGATCGCCACGGGGGCGGTCACCATCGTCATCAGGGCGACCACCCGGAAAGGCGTGATGTCGGCGGGGTCGTCCACGACCACGACCGCGGCGACCGAGCAGGTCAGCGCGTACGCCGCGGCCAGCCACGGCCAGGCGGCGCGGGTCGCGAAGACGCCGAGGGCCACCAGGGTGAGCAGTTGCAGGCTGCTGCCGGTCCTCGGCGCGTATTGGTCGGCCAGGAGCAGCGCGGCGCTCTCCAGCAGCAGGACCGCGCCGGGCAGGTGCCGCACGACGCCCAGGGCGAGCCCCGCGAGCATCACCCCGAGCGCGACCGCCCACACGGGCACCGCGCCGCCGTGCCAGTAGGGCCAGGTGGTGAGCACCGACAGCGCGACCCCGCCGCCCGCGAGCAGCAGGTCGAGCAGCGGCGCCGGGTCCTCCTTGCGGCGTCCCTCCTGCCCGCGCAGATAGCGGCCGATCAGCACGGGAGCCGCGATCAGTCCGGTGGAGTAGAACCAGGTGTTGCCCGTGAGGGCGACGCCGGGGTCGGCGAGGTTCACCGCCGTCGCGGCGGAGGCGAGCACGGCCGCCGGCGCCGTCCAGCGCCAGCCGCGCGACCGGGCCAGCACGCCCACCGAGATCGGCAGCAGGACCTGCAGGGTGTTGACGGTGAACGCGCCGAGCTGGTCGCAGATCACCAGCAGCGCGGACAGGTAGACGGCCACCGCCCCGGGCCACCGGCGCAGCAGGCCCATCGGCAGCCCGGCCAGCAGCGCGAACCCCATGCCCACCCACACGGGCACGGAGCCGCTCCAGGAGCCGGCGCTGACGAGCACGTCGAGCCCGGTCCCGCACACCGCCAGCCCGATGTCGAGGGCCGCCCCGCGTGGGAACGCCAAGGGCCTGCCGGTGAGGATCGGGCGCGTCGGGGGCCACCGCATGAGGGAACGCTACCGTCCGCCCGCGCGGTGGCCGGTCCTCCGCCCGGAGGACCCCCCTCCTCCTTCTGGCCGGTGCCGCCCCGCCGACCGGCCGCCACGTCGGTCCGGAGGGGGGGCGGCCGGGCCCTGGCCGCGGGCCTAGCGTCGCGGCATGACCAGCGAATCAGCGATCCTCTTCGGACAGTTCCTGCGCTCCCCCGCCGCGACCGGGGCGGTCGCGGCCAGCTCACGGCGGTTGTCGGAGGCGGTGTGCGTGCCGGTGCCGGAGCGCGGCGACCCCGTCGTGGTCGAGCTCGGGCCGGGCACCGGCCCCTTCACGGCCGAGATCCAGCGCCGGCTCGGCGGGCGGGGACGGCACCTGGCGGTCGAGATCAATTCGCGGCTGGCCGGCCGTCTCGCCGCCCGCTGTCCGGGGGTCGAGCTGGTGGTCGACGACGCCGTGCGGCTGCCGGAGCTGCTCGCCGGCCGGGGCGTGGCCGCCGCCGACGTGATCGTGAGCGGGCTGCCCTGGGCGGCGTTTCCCCCTGCCCACCAGGCGGGCCTGCTGCGCGCGGTGGTCGCCTCGCTCGCGCCGGGGGGCGCGTTCACGACGTTCTCCTACGTCCACGCCCGCGCCCTGCCCGCGGCCCTGCGGTTCCGCCGCAGGCTGGGCCGGGAGTTCGAGGAGGTGGTGGCCGGGCGGACGGTGTGGCGGAACCTGCCCCCCGCCTTCGTCTACCACGCGCGCCGCCCCCGCCGATGATCTCGCAGCCCGCCGAATGTCGTTCTAGAGTGGCGGGCATGGACTTCACGCTGCCGGAGAGCGCGCAGGCGGTGCGCCGGGGCATCGCGGACATCTGCTCGCGCTACGACATGGACTACTGGCAGCGCTGTGAGGCGGACAAGCGCTGGCCGGAGGAGGTCTGGGCCGATCTCGCCAAGGGCGGCTGGCTCGGCCTCGCCGTGCCCGAGGAGTACGGCGGAGGCGGACAGGGCCTGCTGGAGCTGGCCGTGGCCACCGAGACCCTGTCGGCCTCCGGCTCCGCCGGCGGCTCGGCGTTCATGTACGTGCTGACGCCGGGGTTCGGGGCGCTCACGCTGGCCAGGCACGGCACGGCCGAGCAGAAGGCCGCGCTGCTGCCGAAGCTGGCCACGGGCGAGATCGAGACCTGCTTCGCGCTGACCGAGCCCGACGCCGGGTCCAACTCCCTGGCGATCTCGACCTTCGCCCGCAGGGACGGCGACGACTTCGTCGTCAACGGCCAGAAGATCTGGATCACCGGGGTGCAGCGGGCTGCCTGGATGCTGCTCGTCACCCGGACGATCCCGGCGGCGGAGGCGAAGCCGCGCACGGACGGGCTGACGGTGTTCCTCGTGAACGTGCCGGAGGCCGTGGCGGCGGGGCGGCTGTCCTACCGGCCGATCCCGAAGATGGGCGCGAACACGACGCCGTCCAACATGGTCTTCGTCGACGACCTGCGGCTGCCCGCCTCCAGCGTGCTCGGCGAGGTGGACCGGGGCGTGGCCGTGCTGTGGGACGTGCTGAACCCGGAGCGGATCCTGCTGGCGGCCAGTGCGCTCGGCGGCGCCGAGGTCGCGCTGCGGGTGGGCGTGGACTACGCGAGGCAGCGGGAGGTCTTCGGCCGCCCCATCGGGGCCAACCAGGCCATCGCGTTCCCGCTGGCGCAGGTCAAGGCCAAGATCGAGCTGGCCAGGCTGATGCTGTACAAGGCCGCCTGGTCGTTCGACAACGGGCTGCCCTGCGGCACCGAGGCCAACATCGCCAAGCTGACGGCCTCGCAGGCCGCGTGGGAGGCCGCCGACGCCGCGTTCCAGACCCACGGCGGCATGGCGTACTCGCTGGAGTATCCCGTCGCCCGGCTGCTCGCCGACGCGAGGATCGGCAGGGTCGCGCCGGTGACCGAGGAACTGCTGCTCAACTATCTGGCCACTCAGGTGCTCGGCCTGCCGAGGAGCTTCTGACCGCTCGCGCGCGGGGATCAGGACCGGAACCGGGGCGGGCGCTTCTCGCGCAGGGCCCGCACGCCCTCGGCCGCGTCCGGGCCGGTGAACCCGAGGAACTCCATGGCCAGCGACGCGTCGAACGACGGCCCGGCCATGCGCAGCCAGTTGTTCAGCGCGTGCTTGGTGAGCCGGATCGCCTCGGCCGAGCCGGCGGCCAGCCGGGTCGCGATCTCCAGCGCCTTGCCGTGGACCTGGTCGTCGTCGACGCACAGGCTCACCAGGCCCATCGCCTCGGCCTGCTCGCCGGTGACCGGCTCGCACAGAAGGAGGTGGTACTTCGCCTTGGCCATGCCGCACAGCAGCGGCCAGATGATCGCCGCGTGGTCGCCCGCCGCGACGCCGAGCCGGGTGTGGCCGTCGATGATGCGGGCCGTCCGCCCGGCGACCGAGATGTCGGCCAGCAGCGCGACGGCGAGCCCCGCCCCCACCGCCGGGCCCTGGATCGCGGAGACGACCGGTTTGGAGCAGTTGAGCACGTTGTAGACGATGTCGCGGGCCTCGGCGAAGACCTCCAGGCGCGTGGCGTGGTCGCGGATCATCTCCTCGATCATCGACAGGTCGCCGCCCGCCGAGAACGCCTCGCCCTCCCCGCGCACGATCACCGCCCGGACGCCGTCGTCGCGGTCCACGTCGCGCCAGATCTCGGCCAGCTCGCGGTGACCGGTGCGGTCCACGGCGTTGCGCCGGGACGGCTCGCTGATCACGATCCGCAGGACGCCGTCGGCCGCCCACTCGGTGCGCAGCTTCTCGTACTCCCTCACGACGCGGATCCCGGTCCTGAGGGCAGGCGCAGCGCGTCCCTGAGCCGGGCCGCGAGGAGATCGCGGCCCTCCAGCGCCTGGTCGAAGAACCCGGGCAGGCCGAGGAAGCCGTGCAGGGCGCCCTCGAAGCAGTGGTACTCCACGGGTACGCCCGCCCCGGCGAGCGCCCGCGCGTAGGCCTCGCCCTCGCCGCACAGCGGGTCGCACTCCGCCGTGATCACCGTCGCGGGCGCCAGGCCCGACTTGTCCGGCAGGTGGAGCGGCGCGAGACGGGGGTCGCGGAGGTCGGCCCCGCCCGCGTACTGCTCGATGAACCACCGCATCTCGGCGGCGTCGAGCCCGAACCCCTTCGCGTACGTCACGTAGCCGGGCATGTCGCCCGAGACGTCGACGACCGGGTAGATCAGCGCCTGGTGGACGAGGCGCAGCCCGGCGTCCCTGGCCAGCCAGGCCGCCACCGCCGCGAGGTTGCCTCCGGCGCTGTCGCCGACGACCGCCACCCTGCGGGGGTCCGCGCCGTAGGAGGCGGGGCGGGCGTGCACGTCGCGGACCACGGCGAAGGCGTCCTCGGCGGCCGCGGGGAACGGGTGCTCGGGCGCGAGACGGTAGTCCACCGAGACGACGACCGCTCCGGTCCGGTGGGCGAGGTCGCGGGCGAGGGCGTCGTTGCGCTCGACGCTGCCGAAGACCCAGCCGCCGCCGTGGAAGTACACGAGCACCGGCAGCGGACGCCCGTCCGGCTCCGGGCGGTAGATCCGGACCGGCACCCCCGCCGCCGTCTCGTCCCTGACCTCCGGCAGGGCGATCCGCGGTCCGCGCTGCCCGGCCACGCCGTCCAGAGACCGCATCCGGACGATCTGCTCGCGGGTGAGGGAGGCGACGTCGACGCCGAGATCCGAGGGGAACAGCTTGAGGTAGGCCTCAGCCTGGGGATGCAACGCCATGCCCCGCACAGTAACAGCGCCCGCCTGCGGCACCGGAGATCACGGGCGGGCCGCGTCCACCAGCGCCTCGACGAGGCGGTTGTCGGCGCCGCGCTCGGGGTGCCACTGGACGCCGACCGCGAACCGGTGCCCCTGCAGTTCGACGGCCTCGACGATCTGGTCGTCCGCCCAGGCCACCGCGATCAGGCCGGTGCCGAGCCGCCGGACGGCACGGCGGTGCGCGCCGGCCACCTCCGCGCGGTCGCCGACGGCCTTGCCGAGCCTGCTCGACACGCTGACCGTGACCACATGCCCGGCGCTCTCGTGGCGGTCGTGGCCGACGGCCTCCCGCAGCGACGTGATCAGCGTGCCGCCCTGGGCGACGTTGAGCACGTGCATGCCCCGTGAGATCGCCAGCAGCGGCACGTCCGCCTCCACCGCCGCCTGCGCCAGCGCCGTCTCGAACCGGTCGCGCTGGGGCTGCGGCGCGCCGAGCCCGTCGTCCGGTTCGTCGGCCGGGACCTCGCCGTACAGCGCGGGGTCCACCTCGACGCCCCCGGCGAGGACGACCGCGTCCAGGCGGCGCACGTAGTCGCCGGCGGACACCGGGCTCAGCGGCGGCAGCAGGACCGGCGCGCCGCCCGCCTTCTCCACCGCGCGCGCGTACGCCCGGGGCGAGACCGCCGCCTCACGGACCCATGTGCCCCAGCGCGCGGCCTCGAGGTAGGTGGTGATGCCGACGATGGGACGCGCCATGGGCCATCTCCTGGGGTGTGCGAGCAGGCAGGCCCATCATGGCGCAGATCTTTCCTCTGTTTGCCGATTTTCACACTAGTCACACCAGTCACAGCGTGAGCGTCACGATAAATAACGAAGTGTTCACAGTCGGTTGCCTTGCGGGGAATCGGTTGTGGCGCCCGGGAGCGAGTGGAACACTCCCGGTTGAGCGATCGGTCGAGCCGGGGCCGCCGGCGCTCGTCACCCGGAACCGTCAGGGAGGTGGATCGACAGACCGGAGCACGATTCCGGTCCCTAGGGTGGGACACAACTGATGCCGCTGAATCCGCGCCTCGTCAAGGAGAGCTTCTCGGTCGTCGAACCCGTCGCCGGGAAGGCCGCGGGGTACTTCTACGGACGACTGTTCACCCACTGCCCGCACATGCGGGGGATGTTCCCGCCGGGCATGGAGGTGCAGCGCGACCGGCTCTTCAACGCGCTCACCAGGGTCGTCTGGATGCTCGACAGCCCCGAGGGGCTGGCGTCCTATCTCGCCCAGCTCGGGCGGGACCATCGCAAGTACGGCGTGTCCCCCGAGCACTACACCGCCGTGGGCAGCGCCCTTCTCGCCACCGTCAGGCATTTCGCCGCCGACATCTGGACCGAGGAGATCGAGGCCGCCTGGACCGAGGCGTACGCCATGGCGGCGAAAATCATGATCGACGCCGCCACCGCGGAGACGACCCCGCCCTGGTGGCTGGCCGAGGTGACCGACCACGAGCAGCGCACCCGGGACATCTCGGTGCTCACGCTGCGGCCCTCGCAGCCGATGGACTTCGTTCCCGGCCAGTACGTCACGGTCCAGACGGCCAGATGGCCGCGGGTGTGGCGGCGCTTCTCCATCGCGAACGCGCCCCGCCCCGACGGCACGCTGCGCCTGCACGTGCGCGCGGTGCCGGGCGGCTGGGTGAGCACCGCGCTGGTCCGCCACACCCGCGTCGGCGACCAGCTCCTGCTGGGCCCGCCCGTGGGCACGATGACGCCGCCCGAGTCCGACCGGGACATCCTCTGCGTCGCCGGGGGCACCGGCCTCGCGCCGATCAAGGCCGTCGTCGAGCACGTCATCGCCTCCGGCGACCGCCCGAACATCCACCTGCTGTTCGGCGCCCGCCACGCGCGCGACCTGTACGACATGCCGGACCTGGCGAGGATGGAGGCCGCCTTCCCCTGGCTGCGGGTGATTCCGGTGGTCTCCGACGACCCCGCCTTCGACGGGATGCGCGGCCGGCTCCCCGACGTGGTCGAGAGGTTCCACTCCTGGGCCGACCACGAGACGTACGTCTGCGGCCCGCCCGCGATGGTGAACGAGACCGTGCGGCGCCTCCAGTGTTCGGGGGTGCCGCTGTCGCGGATCCACCGCGACCCGGTCCAGAGCACCGCTTGACCGGAACCGCGAGCGGGCAGGGGGGCTTCCTGGCAGGATCGAATCGAAAACACGATCGAAATCGGCACATGGGAGGACCAATGCCCGCACTGCTCGCCATCGGCACCCGAAAGGGACTGTTCCTCGCACGCTCCTCGGGAGGCGGGAAATTCGAGGTCGAGCCCGTGCGGTTCTCCACGATCGGGATCCACTCGGTCGCGATCGACACCCGCGGAAGCACGCCCCGCCTTCTCGCCGGGATCGAGTACGGCCACTTCGGCCCGTCGGTGATGTGGTCCGACGACCTCGGCGAGACGTGGCAGGAGGCGCCGGCCCCGCCGGTCGCCTTCCCCGAGCGCACGGGGGCCGCGCTGGCCCGGGTGTGGCAGCTCCAGCCGTCGCCGGCCGAGCCGGACGTCGTCTGGGCGGGCGCCGAGCCCGCCGCGCTGTTCCGGTCGGAGGACCGCGGCGCGACCTACACCCTGGTCGACGGCCTGTGGGACCACCCCACCCGGCCGCGGTGGCAGCCCGGCGGCGGCGGACTGTGCCTCCACACGGTGATCCCCCATCCCAGCGACCCGCGGCGCATCGGCGTCGCCGCCTCCGCCGTCGGGTTCTTCCGCAGCGACGACGCGGGGGCCACCTGGCGGCCGTCCAACAAGAACATCCGCGCCCCCTTCCTCCCGGAGGGCGCGCAGTATCCCGAGTTCGGGCAGTGCGTGCACAAGGTGGCGCAGCATCCCGCCGCGCCCGAACGGCTCTACCTGCAGCACCACTTCGGGGTCTACCGGTCCGACGACTTCGGCGACTCCTGGACGGAGATCGGGTCCGGCCTGCCCTCCGACTTCGGGTTCCCGATCGCCGTGGACCCGGACGACCCCGACCGGCTGTACGTCTTCCCGCTGCACGGCGACGTCGACCGGACCCCGCTCGGACACCGCTACCAGGTGTTCCGCAGCGACGACGCCGGGGCCACCTGGCAGGGCTTCTCCGCCGGGCTGCCCGAGGGCCCGCTGCACGCCTCGGTGCTCAGGGACGCGATGTGCGCCGGGCCCGCCGGCGTGTTCTTCGGCACCCGGGACGGCGAGGTGTACGGCTCGGCCGACGCGGGCGAGAGCTGGTCGCTGCTCGCCCGCCACCTGCCCGACGTGCTGTGCGTGCGGGCCGCCGTCCTCTGACCCGCAGCGCGGCCTCGGGGGGGGCCCACAACCGGCGGCCCCGGCGGCGCACCCAGGGGGGGTAACACGGTGCCCAGCG
>NZ_JBFAOO010000265.1:0-8305 GCF_040675265.1 Microbispora sp. NPDC049633 | reverse complement strand
GGTCAGCATCGGTTCTGGTTCATGTGGGATGACCTGGTGCGGGGGGCGATCGGTGCGGTGGTGCTGGTCGACACCCGGCGGCTGGCCGACAGTTTCCCGGCGATCGACTACTTCGAGGAAGCCCGCCTGCCCTTCGTCGTGGGCGTCAACGGCTTCGACGGGCAGTTTCCGCATGCCGAGGAGGAGGTGCGGGAGGCGATGACCTTGGCCCCGCAGATTCCGATCGTGCGCACCGACGCCCGTGACCGGGAATCGGTCAAGAGCACGCTGATCACACTCGTCGAGCACGCGCTGACCATGCGTGTCGCCGTTCCCGGCCCGGGTTTCCACTAGCGCCCCTCCCACCGATCTTTAGCCCGTCGCGTCGCCCAGAGCGGCACCTCGCCGCGTTGTCGCCCCGCCCACGAAGATTCCTCGCAAGCTCGGAATCTCCGCAGGGCCCGGGAAGATCACTCGTGGGCTCCGCTACGACCTCCTCCTCCGCCTCGCGATGCACCACTTTGTACACCGCTCCGCCCAGGCAAACCTTGGTGGTCGCGGCACTAGGCGGTCAGTCGGGCAGGGCCTCGATCAGGCTCGCCCCGGCGGGCAGCGGCAGGACGCGGGAGAGCGTGAAGCCCGCCTCGCCCAGCAGTCGGGTGTGCTCGCTCAGCGTGCGCTCCCTCCCGCCGTCGGTGAACGCGAGCATGCGCATGTCGAGGTCCTTGCCGATGTGCGGCGCGGCGTCGTCCGGCAGCACCATCTCCAGCAGCAGCAACCGGCCGTGGCCGGCAAGCGCCTTCCGTACGTTGGTCAGGATGCGCAGGGCCGCCTCGTCGCTCCAGTTGTGGATGACGCTGGCCAGCAGGTAGAGGTCCCCGCCCGCGGGCACGCTGTCGAAGAAGTCGCCGCTCTCGAACTCGCAGCGGTCGCCGAGGCCCCGCGCGCGTAGCGACTCCCTGGCGTCCTCGACCACGTGCGCGATGTCGAAGAGCACACCGCGCATGCCGGGGTGCCGGTCGAGCACCGCCGCCAGCAGATGCCCCGTTCCCCCCGCGACGTCCACGAGCGTCCGTACGCCGGTGAAGTCGTAGGCGGTGGCCAGAGCGGCTTCCAACGGCGCCGCGCGGATGGCCATGTATTCGTTGAACAGCCGGGCAGCCTCGGGGTGCTCCTGGAAATAGCCGTACAAGGGGCCGAAGCGCGTGGTGAAAGCGGACCGCCCGTCCCGCACGGTCTGCGCGAGATTGCCCATCGCGTACCAGTACCCGTTCTCCGCGATCACGCGCACCGCGGAACGCAGGCTGCCGGGAACGCCGTCGCGCAGCGTCTGACCCTCATCGGTCAGCTCGTACACGCCGGGGACGACGGTGCGGACCACGCCGACCGTCTCGAGTTCCCGCAGCACGCGTGTCAGGGAGGGCTCGTGCGCGTCGCACGCCTTGGCGAGCTCCGACACGCTCATCGGGCCGGAGGACAGGTGCTCGGCGCAGTTCAGCTCCGCCATCGCGGCGAGCGCGGCGAACCGCGAGATCCCGACGATGGCGTTCCAGACAGGGCCGGTGGAGTCGATCAATGCTTCTCCAGAACAGTGGGTGAGGGGGAGCCGCCTCGGACCAGGCGGCCCACTTCTGCACGCAGCCGGACGAACGCGTCCAGTTGCCGCGTCGCGATCTGGTCGCGTGATTCGCCCAGGTCGACCGGCAGGTCGGCGGCGACCCGGGCCGGCGATCGGGTGAGGACGATCACCCGGTCGCCGACGTAGACGCTTTCGTCGATGTCGTGCGTGATCAGCAGGGTCGTCATGCCGTGATGCGCGCAGACCCGCAGCACCAGGTCTTCGAGGTCCTCGCGGGTCTGCGCGTCCACCGAGCCGAAGGGCTCGTCCATCAGCAGCAGTGACGGGCGGTAGGCGAGAGCGCGGGCGATGGACACCCGCTGCTGCATCCCGCCGGACATCTCCCAGGGGTACTTCTCCGCGGCGTCGGCCAGGCCGACCTGGTCCAGCGCGGCCATCGCCGCCTCCCTGCGGCGTCGCCGGTCCAGCCCGCGGCGCCGCAGCGGCAGCGCCACGTTGTTCGCGGCCGTCATCCAGGGATAGAGCGAGCGGCTGTAGTCCTGGAAGACGACGGCCAGGTTGTCGGGGATGCGCTCCACGGGCTGCCCGTCGATCAGCACCCGGCCGCCGGTGGGGCGGATGAGACCGGCGACGGACCGCAGCAGGGTGGACTTGCCGCAGCCGGAGGGGCCCACGACGCAGACGAGTTCGCCCTCGGCGGCACGGATGCTCACCCCGTCGAGAACGCGATGCGAGCCGTACGAGTGGACCAGATCGGTGATCTCGAGCACGATGCCTTCCTAGGTGGTCTGCCTGGCGCTCCTGTGCCAGGCGAGAACGCGCCGTTCCAACAGCAGGAACGCGGAGTTGAGCAGATAGCCGAGGAGGCCGAGCACCACCAGGCAGCCCCACATGTCGGCGTAGAGGTAGGTGCGCTGCGCCGACAGGAGCCGGTAGCCGAGGCCGCCTGAGCCGGCGAAGATCTCGGCGACGATCAGCAGGATCAGGGCCAGCGAGAGAGCCAGCCGCAGGCCGGCGAAGATCTTGGGCATCGCGGCGGGCACGATCACCCTGGTGAGCCGCTGGGCCGTCGAGAACCCGAAGATGCGCGCGGTCTCCAGGTGCTGCCGGTCCACGGTCCGCGCGCCGTCGATGGTGTTGACGAGGATCGGCCAGATGATCCCGAACACGATCGTCGCGAGCTGCGCCGGCGTGCCCAGCTTCAGCAGGGCGAGGAAGAAGGGCACCAGCAGCGGCGGCGGCACGGCCCGGCCGAGGTGGATCAGCGGGTCGAGGTAGCCGGACAGGCGGGGGGAGCAGCCGATGGCGACCCCGGCGGCCACCCCGAGGACCGTGGCGAGCGCCCACCCGGCGAACAGCCGGGCGAGGCTGGGGCCGAAATCACTCATCGCCTGCTCCGTCAGCAGGAGATGGGCGGGCGGGCCGGACAGCCACATCTCGCCCATCCGGGCCAGCGTCACCGACGGGGGAGGGAAGAACGGCTGCTCGGCGGCGCGGGTGGCGATCTCCCAGGCCACGAGCGTCACGGGCACCAGCCACAGGCGGCCGAGAGCTCTGATCACGTTCATCGGGCGGCTCCGGCGCGTACGTCGTGCCAGCGGAACAGCCTGCGTTCCACCGCGACCAGGGCGGAGTTGGACAGCACGCCGAACAGACCGGCCCACAGGGTCGCGCCGAGCATCAGGTCCATCCGGTTGCCGCCCGCGGCCTCCAGGATGTAGATCCCGACGCCCTCCGCCCCTCCGGCGAGCAGCTCCGCGCTGATCACGAGGATGACGGCGGTGCCGGCGGCGACGCGGATCCCGGTCGCGATGAAGGGCGCGGCGCTGGGCAGCGCCACCCGGAGCAGCACCGACACCGGACCGAAGCCGAAGCTGCGCAGGGTCTCCTTGGCGAGCGGATCGACGTCTCTCAACGCGTAGATCGTGTTGATGACGATCGGCCAGGACGCCGCGTAGACGACGACGGCCACTCTCAGGTGCAGGTTGTCGCTGAACAGGAGGATCGCGAGCGGGATCACGGCGACCGACGGGATGGGCCGGAGGAACTCGATCAGCGGCCGTACGGCGCGCTCCACGGGCGGCAGGGCACCGAGCGCGAGTCCAGCCGGGACCGCCACCGCCACGGTCAGCAGCAGGCCGAGCCCCCACGCGACGAGCGTGGCGCGCGCGTCGGCGAGGAACTCGCGGTCGGCGAGCAGCTCCGCCGCGCCGCGCAGGATCGTGGACATGCGCGGCAGGAAGCGGTCGTCGATCAGGCCGGTCGCGCCGACGATCTCGGCCGCGGCGAGGAACCCCGCGACGCCGGCGACGCCGCGGAGGACTCGTGCGTGTTCCATAGCGGTTACGGGATGTCCGTCAGCTCGCCGGAGGCTGCAGGATCATCGACTTCACGTCGAGGTCGTTCTTGATGTAGCCGTACTCCTTCATCAGGCTGGCCACGCGCTGCAGTCGCGTCTCGCTGAGGGAGGTCGGGTAGGAGCCCAGGGAGATGACGGCCGCGGTCGCGGCGTCGATCTTCGTGTACTTGGGCAGCGTCTCCTCGACGACCTTCCGGTCCTTCGCGACGATCGCCTGGGCCTTACCGAGCGCCCGCTGGAACGCGGCTATCGCCTTGGGGTATTTGCTCGCGGTGGCTTCGGTGGTGAACCAGCCGGCGATGGGCAGATTTTCGGTCGGGCCGGTCATCTCGTCCACGACGATTCTGCCGCCCGCCTTCGATACCACGGTGATGAACGGCTCGACCATCGCCGCGGCGTCGACCTGGCCGTTTTCCAGGGCACCGGGCATGTCGGGGAACGTCTTCTCCACGAACTGGTTCGGTGTCGCGGTCACCCCGGCCACCTTCATCTGCACTTCCGCGGTCAGCTGGCTGACGCTGTTGAGGACGTTGACCGCTATGGTCTTCCCCTTGAGGTCTGCAACAGTTTTGATCGGGGAGTCCTTTTTGACCATAATGACGAAAGCGCCGGGAGCGGCGCCGTAACTGTCCGAAACATACTTGAACTTGCCCGCACCCTTGTCCTGGGCGAGGAAGGTTCCGACGTAGGCGCCGAGCGAGATGTCGAGGCTGCCGCCCAGCAGCTTCTGGGTGGCGACGGCGCCGCCGGCGACCACTTCGGGCTGGATCTCCAGGCCCTCGGCCTTGAAGAACCCTCTCTCGATGGCCACCTGCAACGGTGCGCTGTCCGGCACCGGGATGGTGCCCACCTTCAGCGTCGTCTTCTCCAGTCCGTTGTCCGCGGGAGCGGAGGACGTCGTGTCGGAGCTACCGCAAGAGGTGAGCGCCAGGACGGCTGCGACGCCGACGGCGAGAGCACGACTCAAAAGCCTCATGAATTCTCCTCGTCTGGAGTGTTGAGGTGGTCGCCCGCGGCGGGCCCGTCCCGCGCAGACGGCGACGGGCGAGAAGCGTACAGGAGCCGTATGGATTCGGTGCGTTTGAGTCACGATTGTAGTCAAATTTAGGGGTAAATCACCTCTGTCATCTTTTGGAATTAAGGGCAATAGCTTGGACCGGTTCCATGAGGCCGGTTGTCGCGCAGGTTCTGTCCGATATCACTTTCTCCCTGCTCGTCGCCGTAGCGTGCACGTGCGTATAGGTCTGGGCGAAAAGCTGGACCGCTCCAAAATGCCAAGCTCTTTGTCTATCTCGACGCCTTATGCTCAAATTGCCCGGTGATGTGCGGGCTCTCGCATTAGAGCGACCCCGGAGCCCTATTCCAGAGATCAGCGCGAGAGGTTGCGCCAGTGAGGACAGCAACGATCGACAGCGGTCGCCGCGCCGAGCCCGAACCGGTCGTCGAGCCCGCCGCATCCTCCATGGACGGCGGGCCACCCGCCGATCCCGCGGTCGGCAACTCGATGCACCTGAAGAACTGGCGGGTGCGGACCCGGCTCGTCGCGTTGATCGTGCTGCCCACCGTCGTCGCGGTCCTGCTCGGCGGCCTGCGCGTGACGAGCTCGATAGCCAGCGCCGCCGAGTACCAGCGGGTGCGTGACGCCGTGGAGCTCGTCGGCAGCATCGGCATGCTCCTCCACGAGATCCAGCTCGAGCGGGACCTGGCGGTCGAGTACGTCGCGGGCGGCCGTCGTGACGGCGACCTGCTCACCCTCGTGAAGAACCAGCACGAGGCCGTGGACGCCGCCGCGCAGAAGGTGAGCGCGCGGGCCGAGACGAGCGGCGACGCACTGGGCGGGCTCGGCCGGGAGGACCTGTCGCGTGCCCTGGCCCGGCTGGCCGACCTGACCGCGTTCCGGAAGATCGTGCTCGACACGCAGCTCCCGCCGCTGCGCGGCATCGAGAAGTACCGGCTCGTCACCGACGACCTGCTGAAGCTGTACGACGCGGCGGGCCTGGGCGTGCCGGACGAGGGCCTGTACGCGAGCATCAAGGCGCTCGGCGCGCTCGCCCGTGCCAAGGAGGCGGTGTCGGAGCAGCGCGCGCTGCTCGCGGCGGGACTGGTCCGGCAGCGGCTCGACCAGGCGGAACTCGACGCCTTCACCGGCGCGGCGGCCAGGGAGCAAAGCGAGCTGGCGGCGTTCACCGCCGTGGCCACCACCGACGAGCGTCAGCTCTACAACGACACCGTCACCGACCAGAAGGTGGACCGGGCGCGGTTCTTCATCGACCGGGCGCTCTACCTCGTGAGATCCGGGCAGTCCATCCGCAACCTCAGCGGCAGGGGGACCGACGCCGACCTCTGGTTCGACGCGATCAGCGAGCAGGCCAACCTCATGCGCGACGTGACCGACGGTCTGACCAGGTCCATCGTCAGCCGGAGCGCCGCCCTGCAGAGCTCCGACCGGAACGTCGCCGTGCTCAGCATCAGCATGGTCGTCGTCGTCCTGCTGCTGGTCCTGCTCATCACCGCCGTCATGGCGCGCTCTCTCGTACGGCCGCTGCGGCGGCTGCGCAGCGAGGCGCTGGAGGTCGCCGGTCACCGCCTGCCCACGCTGGTGCAGCGGCTGCGCGAGTCCGAGGGCGGCGCGGCGGGACAGGCCGAGGTGCAGCCGATCGGCGTGGTCTCCGCCGACGAGATCGGCGAGGTCGCGCGGGCCTTCGACGAGGTCCACCGCGAGGCCATCCGGCTGGCGGGCGACGAGGCCCGGCTGCGTAGCAACGTCAACGCGATGTTCGTGAACTTGTCGCGGCGCACACAGACCCTCGTGGAGCGCCAGATCACCCTGATCGACGGCCTGGAGCAGGGCGAGCAGGACGAGCAGCGGCTCGGCGACCTGTTCAAGCTCGACCACCTGGCGACCCGCATGCGCCGCAACAGTGAGAACCTCCTGGTCCTCGCCGGACAGGAGCCCGCACGCCGCTGGAGCCGGCCCGTCGAGATCACCGACGTCATCCGGGCCTCGCTGTCGGAGGTCGAGGGATACGAGCGGGTGGTGCTCAACTTCCCGGGTGACGTGTCGATCGTCGGCCAGGCTGTCAACGACGTCATCCACCTGCTCGCCGAGCTGGTGGAGAACGCGCTGTCGTTCTCCCCGCGGGACACGAGAGTGGTGGTCTCGGGCAACCGGATCGACGGCGGCGGCGTGATGGTCTCCATCACCGACTCCGGCATCGGCATGACCCCCGAGGAGATCGGCCAGGCGAACTGGAGGCTGGCGAACCCGCCGGTGGTGGACGTGTCGGTGTCGCGGCGGATGGGCCTGTTCGTGGTCGGCCGTCTGGCCCTGCGCAACGGCATCAGGGTCCAGCTCAGGCCGCACGACGGAGGCGGGCTCACCGCCATGGTCCTGCTGCCGGAGTCGATCATCAGCCATCCGGCGTACCAGCCGGAGTCCTATCAGGGGGCGTTCGCCCCCGCCTGGAGCCCGCGGCAGGCCGTGCAGGGGACGGCGCAGCAGGGCATCGGGGCCTGGGGCCAGCAGCACGGGCCGGGCTCCGGCGTCGCCGCGCCGGCTCTCCACGATCCGCTCACCCGGCTACGCGGCCGGTCGTCCGGCGGTGTGGACGAGGCGGCGACCGGGCCGCTGCCCGCGGTCACCGCGCCCGTCCCGGCGAGGCCCGGCGCCATGTCGGCGACGACAGGACCGGTGTCGATCTCCGGCCCGATACACGGCGCTCCCGTCGGCGCTCCCGTCCAGCCGGGCGGCGTGCGTCCGGGCGGAGCGGAGGCCGGGCCGGCGGCCACCGAGGAATACCTGCCGATCTTCGCCTCCGTCGAGTCCGCCTGGTTCCGGCGAGAGCCCGTCGGCGACACCGGATCCGGCTGGCGGGACACCCCGGAGGTCGACGCCGGCTGGCAGGCCGCGGCCGCGGTCGCCGAGAAGCCGGCGTCGGACGGCACGACCACCTCCGGCCTGCCCAAGCGGGTGCCGAAGGCCAATCTGGTGCCCGGCTCCGCGGAGCCGCCCGCGGCGCCCGCGTCCCCGCAGCAGCCGCTTCTGTCGCCCGACCGGGCCCGCAGCCGGCTGGCGAGCTTCCAGCAGGGCGTACGGCAGGGCCGGGCGGTGGCCCGGGGCGAACTGAGTGAGGACGAGGGCTATCCGACGGCGAAAGGGGACGGCGCATGAGGGAGTTGAGCCAGGGGGCGCGCGGCCTGAACTGGCTGATCAGTGATTTCGCGAATTCGGTTCCCGGCGTGGCGCACACCGTGGTGGTGTCGGCGGACGGGTTGCCTCTGGCGTTCTCGCAGGGGTTTCCGAAGGACCGGGCGGATCAGCTGGCGGCGGTGGCTGCGGGGTTGATCAGTCTGACGCAGGGTGCCTCGCGGGTGTTCGAGGGTGGCCC
>NZ_JBFAOO010000264.1:0-8341 GCF_040675265.1 Microbispora sp. NPDC049633 | reverse complement strand
TACATATGGGGTGCCGCCCGACAGCGGCACCCGGGCCGGCATGCCGACCCGCCGCAGCCCCGCGTAGACCTCGACGACCACGCACAGGAACAGCTGCAGCCAGGCCAGCCACACCAGGAGGATCAGGATCGCGATGATCGTGTCGGGGCCGACCTGGCTGGTGAACAGGTCCGCGTTCAGCAGGTCGCCGCTGACGGGCGGACCGGCCAGCCGGAGCAGCGCGTACGGCACGCCGCCCACCAGGGCCACCAGCGCGACCAGGGCCCCGAGACCGGCGAGGACGTCCCCGGCCGTACGCCGGGTCCGCAGCCGTACGGGCCGGTCGTCGTGCCAGTGCTCGGGCGCCCGCTGCGGCCCCAGCACGGACGGCAGGCCCTCCGGACGCGGGCGGGGGCCCCGCCCGGGCGTGCCACCCGCGGGAGCTTCGGCGCCGGAACCCCGCTGGGCTTCGCGCTCGAACCCCCGCCGCGCTTCGCGGCCGGAAGACCGTTGCGGTTCGCGTTCGAACCCTCGCCGCACTTCGCGCCCCTGACTCCGCTGGACCTCGCGCCCGGACCCCCGCTGGGTCTCGCGGAGGAACTCCTCCCGCCGCCCGCCCGGCGGCCGCGTGCCTGTCATGCCTCTCCCGGGTCAGGAGCGGCCGTGGCCTCCGCCTCCATGTCCGAGCCGGCGAAACCCAGCGCGGCGAGGAAGAAGGCGTTCCAGTGGACCGACACCGCCACGGTGACGTCCGCCTGGCCGCCGCCCACGGTGCACTCGGTCATGCGTACGCCGTCGGCCTGCTGGTTGGCCGTGATCTCCTCGGCCGGGCCGCACACCGCGCTCTCGTCGGCGAGCAGCCGCACCTGACCGGTGGCCCGCAGGGTCTCGACGTCGATCTGGTCGGCGGCGGCGCGGGCGGCCTGCTCGGCGATGTCCGCGGCCTTCAGCCGGGCGTTCATGGCGGCCCCGCCGTCGACCAGCAGCCCGGCCAGCAGGAACACCACTCCCGAGAAGAGGACCACGAACACCGACATGGAGCCGCGCTCCGCCGGGCCCCCGCGTGCGGCGGAGCGCGGCGCGTGCCTGACCACCACAGGTCTCACGCGGGGGCGCGGCGAGGGCATCGCGCCTCGGGCCGGACGCGGAGCGGTCCCGTGGTCACGCGGACGCCGGCCACGCGGACGCCGGCCACGCCACGGGACGACGCAAGCCGGAGAGCCGGGGCACGGGCGCGGCGGGGTCACTGCACCCTCCGATACCGTTCGAGCGGCACGACCGAGGCGCCCGACATCTGCTTGGTGGCGCCGAAGCCGAGGACGTCGAGGTTGAGCTCGCAGGTCACGGTCGCCCGGACGAAGCCGTCCATCTTCCACTCGCTGCCGGACATGCTGACCTGCGGCGAGCAGTCGCCGGACAGCGCGGCTTCGGCCGCCTCCTTCGCGGCCGACTCGGCCTCCGCCTCGGTGCGCTGCACGGAGGCCGCCCGGGCGGCGTCCCGCGCGGCCCCGTTGACCTCTCCCTGGGCCTCCACGATCCGGCCCGCGCCGACGAGGAACAGCAGGAAGAGCAGGAAGAGCGGGGCCAGCATGACCGTCTCGGCCGTCATCGACCCGCGTTCCCCCACGTCGCGCCTTCCGGGCACGCCGCGCTCGCCGGACGGGGCGGATTGGGGTGAGATCCGGGTCATTCGCAGCCGTCCGAGCCGTCGTCGGGGCGGAAGCACTCGATGGGCCCGCCGAAGCGCGAGGTGATCGTGAAGGTCGTCTCGGGCAGCAGCGGCACTACCTGGACGGCGCTGCCGGTGATCTCCACGCCGCGTTGGTCGCCCTGCTCCCACGCCTTGGCCTGGGCGTTCTTCAGCAACTGCGGTCCGATGGCCTGCACGATCTGCCGCGCCTTGCCCTCGGCCGCCTCCTGCCAGCCGTCGGAGCCGCCCGCCCGGGCGACGCGCGCGCCCTCCCGCGCGGCGGCGTCGGCGACCTGACGGCCGTGGAACCAGAGCGTGACCTGCACGATCAGGAGCACGACGGCGAGCACGACCGGCATGAGCATGGCGAGCTCGATCACCGTGGCGCCCCGCTCGCCCTTCCGGCGTCCAGAGGCCCGCCCGCCTCGCTCGCCGCGCCCGCTCGCCCCGGCCCGCGCGTTTCCCGCGAGCCGTTCACTCACCCCCGCCCGCGTACTGGCCCCGGCTCGACGCGGGCGGGACCCGTTCGGCACGCGGGCCGCGTCGGCGGTCGCCCCGGCCGGGGCGCCGTGGCCGACGGCCCCGGTGCCCACGACGGCGGTGCCCACGACGGCCACCACGCGCTCCGCGCACCGCACGGGATCCGCGGCACGCGCGTTCGTCACTCCCGGCATGGTCGCCATACCCGGGTCGCCAGGCCCCTGCCGGTCACTCCCCGCCACCGCCGGCACCGCCGCCACCACCGTCGCCGCCGCCGCCGAAGCTGTTCTGGATGTCGGACTGCTTCTGCTCGACCAACTGCTTGATGAGCGTGGCCAGGCCGAGCGCGACTCCGGCGATGATGGCGGTGATGATCACCCATTCGACCGCCGAGGCTCCCCTGGACGGGGCGTTCCTGGCGCGGTCCAGCCGTACGTGGAGCACGGCGATCAAATAGTGGAACCAGAGCATCAGGCCCCCAACATCTTCATGGCTGCGGGAAAACTGAGGAAGATCACGAAGCCCGCGCACAGCAGGAGCTGGGCGACGAGCATCGACTGGGACCGTTCGCCCGCCTTGCCCTCGACCTCCGCGAGTTCGCGGCGGCGCAGGGTGGCGGCGCGGGCGGTGAGGGAGGCGCGGACCTTGGCGCCGTCGTCGGCGACGAGCCCGAGCGCGGCCGACAGGTCCCGCAGCTCGTCAACGTTGATCTCGTCGCCGAGCTGGCCGAGGGCCTGCCAGGGGGTGATGCCGACGATCCGGGCATTGGCCAGCGCCTCGCGGATGCGCTCCATCGCCCAGTTGGAGCCGGGGGCGGGCCCGGCCCTGTTCACGGCCCCGTTGGCGGACACGGCGCCGTTCAACGCCCCGGGCGTGGTGACGGGACTGCCGACGGCGACCGCCATCATCAGCGCCTCGGGCACGCCCCGGCCGCCCGCGAGGTTCATCGACACGAGGTCGAGGAAGGCCCCCACGGCGTGCCGGAAGTCCCGGCGTCGTACGGCGGCGTCCCGCCGGATCTGCGCGTCGGGCAGCAGGAAGAAGATCACGCAGACGACGAGGGCCGACCAGAGCGGCACCTGCACCGAGACGCCCCACCCCATCAGCGCGAGCCAGCCGACGAGGATCGGGAACGCCAGCAGGCCGGAGACGCCGAGCAGCAGCTTGGTCGCGAGGAACCCCTCGAAGGACTTGCCGAGAAGCGCCAGGTCGGCCTTGACGGACCGCGCCTCCCACCCCCGCGCCGCGTAGAACCGGGCCAGCCGCAGGCCGAGCGTGCGGCGGAACTCGCTGACGTCCTCCTCGGGCGCGATCAGCGGCGCCCGCGGCACGCCCTCGCCGTCGCGGGCCTGGTCGAGCGCGGCGAGCCGGGCGGTCAGGCCCGGCCGGGGCGGGAACAGCGCCCGCAGCAGCAGGAAGAGCCCGAGGCCCAGCACGGCTCCGCAGAGCACTGTCTCGATCACGGCGCCCTCCGCCCGTCGGCGAGATCACCGATGCCATCGCGCCCGATGAACGGGGGGTGCCTGATCACGAAGGGCGAAGCCGCCGGCCGGGGGCGGCAGACCGCACGATCACGCCTGGTCATGGAGCAGCTCACCGCCCCTCCCCGCGACGTTCTGCACGACCACGTCCTTGGTGGACGGTGGGGGGCGGTGGTAGGGAGCCAGGATCCGGGCCGGCTTGTCGAACCGGGCGAGCCGCCGCATCCAGGCGAACCCCGCGCCGAACAGGCCCGCCACCACGACCAGCACGGCCTGGCCGAGCACGGAGTTGTACTCCTCGACGTACGAGCGGTTGAAGACGACCAGCGCGGCGGCGAAGGCGAGGGCGGTGCCGACCACGATCTGCACGCTCTTGCGGGTGGACCTGCGCTCGGCCTCCACCCGCCGGCGCATGTCCAGCTCCTCGCGCGCGGAGACCGCCAGGGCCGAGAGCACGTCGCGCAGGCCGGGCCCGCGCAGCCGCGAGTTGAGGATCAGCGCCGCCACGACGAGGTCGGCCGAGGGGTCGTCCAGCTCGTCGGCGAACATCCGCAGCGCGTCGGCGAGCGGCATCCGCGTGTGCAGCCGGTCGACCAGGGCCCGCAGGTGCGGTTGCAGCGTGGGGGCCGCGGCCCGGATGGAGGAGGGGATGGCCTGTTCGAGCCCGGCCGCGCCGGCGATCGTGTCGCGCAGCGACTCCGTCCACGCCGCCAGGCCCTCCAGGCGCCGCATGGCGGCCCGCTCCTCCGCCGCGCCGCCGGTGAACCCCCGCCAGGCCAGGACCAGCAGCACGGCTCCCCCCGCGATGACCGGCCAGCCGGTCACCACCAGCACCAGGACACCGGTGACCGCCGCGATCGCCGAGCGCGTGGACAGGGCGCGCAGCAGGCGCATCCGCTCGGCCCTGCCGTCCGGACCGGCCGGCCGGGGGCGCAGGCCGTACAGCGCCAGGGCGAGCAGGAAGAGCCCGCCGCCCGCCGCGGCGCCGGCCAGCAGCACCAGGGGATCGAGGACGCCGGGAGGCAGCAGGCCGCTCATCGCCACGCTCCCCGCGCCGGGTCGTACCCGTGGGCGGCCAATTCGTCCGCGCAGGAGATCGGGGCGTGCGGCACGAGGTGATCGCCCGCCATGGCGAACACCTCCGAGGACAGCACGCGCCCGTCGCAGCCCGTGACCTCCCGGACGCTGGACACGTAGCGGCGCAGGGTGCCTCCCCGGTGGTAGTCGTTGCGCTTCTCGATGAACACCACGAAATCGATGGCCCCGGCGATGAGCATGTGGGTGGCCTCGATCGGCAGCCGCTCCTCGGCCTGCAACGCGTACGTCGCGATGCGGTTGAACACCTCCATGCTGGAGTTGGCGTGGATCGTCGACAGCGACCCGTCGTTGCCCTGGGTCATCGCGTTGAGCATCGTGACGATCTCGTCGCCCAGCACCTCGCCGACGATCACTCGCGAGGGGTTCATGCGCAGCGACCGCCGCACGAGCTCGGCCATCGTGATCTCGCCCTGCCCCTCGGAGTTGGGCAGGCGGTGCTCGAAGGCCACCACGTTGGGGTGCAGCTCGGGGAACTGGTCGAGCCCCAGCTCCAGCGCGCGCTCCACCGTGATCAGCCGTTCGTGCTGCGGGATCTCGTTGGCCAGGGCCCGCAGCAGCGTGGTCTTCCCCGCGTTCGTCGATCCCGCGATCATGATGTTCTTCCGCGCGGCCACCGCGGCCGTGAGGAACCGGCCCAGCTCGGGGGTGAGCGTGCCGTTCCCGACGAGGTCGCTGAGGAACACCTTGCCGAGGCGGGCGCGGCGGATCGACAGCGCCGGCCGCACGGTGACGTCCATGACGGCCGACAGGCGGGAGCCGTCCGGCAGGCGCAGGTCGAGCTGCGGGTTGGCGGTGTCGAAGGGCCGCGACGACAGGCCCGAGTACGCCGCGAGGATCTGGATCAGCTCGACGAGCTCCTCGTCGGTCTCCGCGACGGGGTCGTGCATGAGCTCCTGGCCGTCGGCGTACCCGACGAAGACCCGGTCGCAGCCGTTGATGTCGATGTTCTCGACCTCGGGGTCGTCGAGCAGCGGCTGCAGGCGGCCGACGCCGAACAGCGCGGCGTGGATGCCCGCCGCCAGCGCCTCCTCCTCCTCGGCCGTGGGCGGGGTGCGGCCGACGCCGATCTCGCCCCGCGCGTGCTCCTCCAGCACCTGCGCGATCAGGGCCCGGGCGAACTGCCGCTCGTCCTCCCCCGACATCGGCGGCACGCCGCTCGCCTGGTCGAGCCGCCGCTGGTGCGCCAGCCGGTCGCCGACCTCCTGCCGGAACCGCTTCACCAGACCGTGGTCGATCGGCCGCCGCTGGGAGTTCACGACCGCACCTCCGGCTCCCTGTTCGCCCTGTTCGCCGTCCTGATGACGGGCGGCGCCGCCGCCGTGTCGCCGCCCGCGGCCAGCTGCGCGGCCAGGCGCGTGGCCAGCTCCCTGGCCGTACGGATCAGGAGGCTGCGGTCGAGCCGCCCGCCCCACTGCCCGCGCAGCAGTTCGGCGCCCTTCGGGTCGTACGCGAGGCCGCCGACGAAGGCGACGTCCCAGCCGGAGACGATGCGCCTGATCTCCTCCAGCGACGACCGGTACGACCGGGGGTCGGCGATCACCACGACCCCGACCTTGCGCCCGATCAGCGACAGCCGTTCGCGCAGGTGGGCGACGTTGTCGAGGCTGGCCCGGGTGAACAGCACCACCTGGTCGGCCTCGGCCACCAGGTCGCCGATCTGGGGGTGCAGGCCCAGCCGGCCGCAGTCGGCGAGCACGTCGGCCTGGGGCAGGGCGGCGAACGCCCGGCCGAGCGGGCCCCACAGCCAGGTGAGACCGGCCGCCTGCTCGCCGTTGGTCAGGCCGGCCAGCACGTCGAGGCCGCCGACGAGCCGCTGCGTGTGCTCGTAGATCAGCTCCGCGTGGAGCCCGCGCCGCGCGACCGCGCCGAGGCTGAGCAGGCCGCGCCCGGGGTTGAGCACGCTTCCGTCGTCGCCGGGCAGCCGGTAGGCGAGGTCTCCGCCGGAGGGGTCGCACTCGGCCAGCAGCACCGGGCGGGGCCACACGGCGCCGAGGGCGGTCGCCGCGGTGGTCACGCCGGGCGCCCCCTTGTCGGCGGCGAGCACGATCAGCGCCACGTCACTTGACCCCCGGGAGCATGATGAGGGCGATCTCCCCGCTGGAGGCGTACTGGGCGACGGCGGGCGCGATCGACGTGTCGACGACGACCGTGACCAGCCCGCCGCCCGAGCGCCCGGAGCCCACGCCGTGGACGCGGGCGGCGGTCGCCAGCACCTTCTGCTGGGCGGTGGCCGACCCGCGTCCGGGCGCCGGCACGTAGACCACCTGGACGACGTCGCCGCTCCTCAGGTCGGCCGGCATCTGACCGGCCTTGAGCGACAGGCCCACCTTGGCCTTGCCCGGTCCGACCTGGTCGGTCGTCTTGGCGGTCATCGGCTCGGTGAGCAGCGTGCCCGGCAGCAGCGTCACCCGGGCGTACGTCGTGGCCACCTGGTCCTTGAACCGCCAGGGGACGTAGTCGACGCCGGTGTCGGCGATCTGCACCTCCTGCATCGCGGACAGCGGGATGAGCTGCCCGGCCCCGACCTGCTGGGTGATCCGCACGGCCGAGACGCGGTCGCCGCTGCGCATGACCAGCAGCGTGGTGGCCAGCGCGCCACCCAGGATGAGGAGGACGGCGAGCGCGGCGAGCGCGGGCTTGCGCTCTCTCGGCGGGACGGGCAGCTTGCGTGCGGCCGGTCCGGACAGGCCGGGCCGTGCGGGTGCCCGGCCGTCCTGCGACGTCTTCTCGCTGATCCTCATGGGTGGGGGACTCCCAGGGATGAGGGCGCCCTTCTGTTTCGGGCCGCTCGAATTTATTTACGGTCTTGCCGTTTGTTGCGAATTCACTCCATTATGGCCAGCTTGCGCCGCCATAAGTGCCCTGATGCGCGACCCATGCTTATCCGTTAGGAATACGCCTGTCAACGGGAGTCGATCTATCGCCATATCGACTCATAGCTTTACTCTCACGATATTTCGTGATAGTACGTATGCACTTCTTTCCCTGTTGTCACACCATTCACACTGTTCGTGCTTTGCGGACGGCACGCAAGCGGATCCGTACGCGGAAGGACTGTCCCGGCGGTGACGTCGAAGTGTGTCATGACAGGCACCTTTACCTATTCCGGAAAACGCGCAGATGAGCGCGGGTGGCGCGGCTACGGTGTCTCCGCAGGGCCGCACCCGGAGATCTTCACGGGAACGCGCCGGGATGAAACGCTCTCCGCGAGGCCGCCGTACAACCGCCTTCTGGGAGTTCGCGCATGCGGATAACGCTCACCGTGGTCGGCGAGGACGGCCGTCGCGACGTGCTGGTCGAGGGCGACGAGAGCACCTCGGTCGCCGCCCTCGCCGCGGCCCTCGCCGATCTGCTCGACGGCGCCGCCGCCCGGCCGGCCAACGTCGTACGGCTTCCGCACGCCCGCGCGCCGTACGACCTGGACCGGGACCGGCAGGCCCGGCCCCCGGCCGAGGTGAAACTGTGGGTCGACGGCCGCCCGGTCGACCCGGACGCGCCCGTGTTCGGCCTGCTCAGGGATGGCGACCTGGTGGCCGTGGACGGCCACGCCGCCGTGGCGACGGTGACCGAGGAGCCGGGCGGGCAGGCCGAGCTGCGCGTGGTGGGCGGGCCC
>NZ_JBFAOO010000263.1:0-8341 GCF_040675265.1 Microbispora sp. NPDC049633 | reverse complement strand
GGCCGCCGCGCTGGCCGCGGCGGCCCGGCATCGTCAATGGGCGGACGAGTGAGGTGATCCCCAGGACGAGTGCTCAGCCCGCGGCGTCGAGCCGGGAGAGCTCCTCGGGCGACAGCTCCAGGTCCGCCGCCCTGACCGAGTCGAGGATCGTCTCCGGCCGCGACGAGCCGGGGATCGGGATGACCACCGGCGCCTTCGCCAGCATCCAGGCCAGGCACACCTGCTGCGGGCTCACGTCGTGGGCCCGCGCCACCTCCGCGAACGGCGCGAAGCGGGAGCCCAGCTCGCCCGCCCGGGAGATGCCGCCGAGCGGGCTCCAGGGCAGGAACGCGATGCCCAGCTCCGCGCACAGCTCCAGCTCCGGCTCGCTGGACCGGAAGGACGGGGAGAACTGGTTCTGCACGCCGACCAGACGGCCACCGAGGATGTCATTGGCCTGGCGGATCTGCTCGGGGTTCGCGTTGGAGACGCCGGCGTAGCGGATCTTGCCCGCGTCCAGCAGGTCGCGGATCGCGCCGACCGACTCCTCGTACGGCACCCGCGGGTCGGGCCGGTGGAACTGGTAGAGGCCGATCGCGTCGACGCCCAGCCGCTTGAGCGAGGCGTCGCAGGCATGCTTGAGGTAGTCGGGCGAGCCGTTGAGCGTCCACGAGCCGTCACCCGGGCGCAGGTGCCCGCCCTTGGTGGCGACCAGCACGTCCGAGGTGTCCCCGTCGTAGCTCGCCAGAGCCTTGGCGATGAGCAGCTCGTTGTGGCCCACCTCGTCCGCGTGCAGGTGATAGGCGTCGGCCGTGTCGATCAGCGTCACCCCGGCGTCCAGCGCCGCGTGGATGGTCGCGATGGAGCGCTGCTCGTCGGGACGCCCCTCGATGGACATCGGCATGCCCCCGAGACCGATCGCGCCGACCTGCACGTCGCCGATGCGGCGAGTCCGCATGGAAGATCCCCCTCCTGGACACAGATCACAGTTCTGCGTGTCCTATCCTCCAAATTCGGCCTCAAGCCGTCCAATCGGGGATCGGCCGGGCTGTTACGAACCCGCGACGCGCACTCGCCTTGCCCGAATCGGTCAAATCACTACATAGTTCTCTATACCCTTCTTGGTCCGGGTCCCCGGGCCGGCGACCACCGAGGACAAAGGCGGCCCCATGAGCGTGCACGTTCACGTCCGGCTCACCGACGGTTACGCCGTCACCGACGACGGACAGCTGCTGGAGCACAGCAGCTGTCACTGCGGCGCCTCCTGGGAGAAGACGTACCTGGTGGACGAGGGCGAGCCCGAGAGCATCTGAGCCCCGGCGCCTCGGCGGAGTCCGGGAGACCTTCGAGCCGCGGACCGTGGACGGCGTCATGGTCTTCGACCTCACGACCGCGGCCACTCCGGCGACGGCCGCGTGAGCAGACCGCTCACCTGCCGTCGCGGGCGATGATCTCCAGCAGCGCGGTGTGCGTCTCCGGGTCGGCCGCCACGACGAGCCCGCCCGCCCCGGTGTGCAGTGGCTCGCCGTGGATGCCGGTCACCACGCATCCGGCGGCCCGGCACAGCGCGATCCCGCTCGCGAAGTGGACGCTGTCGCGCAGATGCCCGTCGGTGACATAGGCGGCCCGGCGACCCGCGGCGACCCATGTCACCGCGAGGGTGGTGGAGACGACCCGGGGACGGAAACGCTCGGCGAAGCCCGGGTCCGCGAGGAGGCGGGCGGCCCGGAAGGCCGGCGCGTTCGGGAACGGCGGATCGAGGTTGACGTCCACCAGCCGCGATTCGGCCGATGGGGTGATCCGTTCGTCCACATCTTCGCGACGGACGTACGCGCGGGCGCCGCCGGTCCAGAACACCTCGCCGGCGAACGGGTCGGCACAGGCCGCCGCCGTGACGGCGGATCCCACCCGCAGGGCGACGTTCACCGCGACGAGCATGCTGCGCGCGGCGTAGTTCAGCGTGCCGCACAGAGGATCGACCAGCCACATGCGCTCCGCGCCGTCCCGCCCGGTGCGTCCGCTCTCCTCCCCCGTCACGGCGTCGTCCGGACGCGCCGCGCGGATGACGTCGAGGATGGCCTTCTCCGCCTCGATGTCCGCGACGGTGGCGAAGTCGCCCGCGGACTTCGCGAAGCGCGTCAGCGGCGTTGCGTACATGGCGCGCACGACGGCGGCTCCGGCTCGCGCCGCCGTCAGGGCCAGCTCCTCGTCCGTGATCGACACGGGATCAGGACTATCACGGCCCCGGCCGGGGCGCGCGGGCAGAGCGGGAGCGCGCGGGCAGAGCGGGAGCGCGCGGGCAGAGCCAGGGGGCGGCCCTCTCCCCAAGACGATCGCTTCTCACTAGGCTGATCCAGAAGTTTCCTCTGTTCTGGTGTTGGAGCCGCTCATGTCCCCCGCGTCGCCGGATGTCGCCCTCGCCCGCCGCCAGTCGCTCGCGGACCTGCTCAGGCGCTCCGCCCGGCGGCAACCCGGCCGCCTGGCCGTGGCGGACGCGGCCCGATCGCGTACGTACGCGGAGCTCGACGAGGACGTGACTCGGGTCGCGGGCGCGCTGGCCGCGCGGGGTGTGCGCCCCGGGGATCGGGTGGCGGTGCTGTCGCGCAACAGCGTGGACTACGTGCGCACGATCTTCGGCGTGGCCCGCGCCGGGGCCGTCCTCGTGCCGGTCAACTTCATGCTCGGCGCCGACGAGATCGCCTACGTGCTGTCCCACTCCGGCGCGGTCGCGCTGATCGCGCAGGACTCCCTGCTGCCGGTGGCGCGGGACGCGGCCAAGCAGGCCGACGCGCTGCGGCTGCGCATGGTGTACGGCGGTGTTCAGGACGAGGGCTGGGAGCCGTTCGACGCGCTGCTCGCCGAGGACGTGGCCGAGCCGGTCGTGCCGATCGGGCCCGACGACGCGGCGCAGATCCTCTACACCTCGGGCACGGAGTCACGCCCGAAGGGCGCCGTGCTGTCCCACGCCGCGCTGATCGCGCAGTACTCCAGCTGTGTCATCGACGGCGGCATGACCCGCGACGACGTGGAACTGCACGCGATGCCGCTGTTCCACTGCGCCCAGCAGCACTGCTTCCTGGTGCCGGACATCCAGCTGGGCGCCTCCAGCCACATCCTCCCCGGAGCCGACCCCGCCGCCGTGCTGGAGGCCATCGAACGCCACGGCGTGACGAAGTTCTTCGCGCCGCCCACGGTGTGGATCTCGCTGCTGCGCCACCCGGACTTCGACCGGCGCGACCTGTCCTCGCTCCGCAAGGGCTACTACGGCGCGGCGATCATGCCGGTCGAGGTGCTGCGGGAGATCGGCGAGCGGCTGCCGGACGTGCGCCTGTGGAACTTCTACGGCCAGACCGAGATGGCGCCGGTCGCGGTGATGCTCCAGCCGGAGGACCAGATCCGCAAGGCGGGCTCGGCCGGCCAGGCCGCCCTGAACGTCGAGACCCGGGTCGTGGACGCCGACGGCGACGACGTCGCTCCCGGGGAGATCGGCGAGATCGTGCACCGCAGCCCGCACGCGATCCTCGGCTACCTGGACGACCCCGGGAAGACCGCCGAGGCGTTCCGCGGCGGCTGGTTCCACTCGGGCGACCTCGGGGTGATGGACGAGGAGGGCTACCTCACGGTCGTCGACCGGATCAAGGACATGATCAAGACCGGCGGGGAGAACGTCGCCAGCCGCGAGGTCGAGGAAGTGATCTACGAGCACCCGGCGGTCGCGGAGGTGGCCGTCGTCGGGGTCCGCCACCCTAGCTGGATCGAGGCCGTCGTCGCGATCGTGGTGACCAAGCCGGGCGTAACCGTGACCGAGGAGGAGCTGCGCGCCCACGTCCGGGCCCGGCTCGCCGCGTTCAAGGTGCCCAAGGCCGTCGCGTTCGTGAACGCGCTGCCGAAGAACCCGAGCGGCAAGATCCTCAAGCGTGAGCTCCGCGACCGCCATGCCGCCCTCGCCGACCGCATCCCCGGCACCCGCTGAGCCGTCCACGGGCCGAGGCCGGTGAGCGGGCGGGCCACGCCCGTCGCCGTCCCCGGCCTCATGGCGCGACGGACTCCAGCCGCGACTGTCCGTCGAGGACGTACCCGCGGCCCCAGACCGTGCGAAGCGTGAGGCCGAGGGGCTGGATCCGATTCCGGATGCGCATCATGTGCAGGTCGAGCGCGTTCCTCGTCTCCGACCCCCCGCAGTCTCTGTACAACCTGCATTTGAGCGCTTCACGCGCCACCACCTCGCCGAACCGGGAGATGAGGAGGTTCAGGAGTTCCGCCTGCGTGGGGGAGACGGAGGTCGACCGGGACCGGTAGCGGAGGACGTCGTCGCCGTCGATCCACGGCAGCCTGCTCCGCTGATATCTGCGGTACCTCCTGCTCAGCGCGTCTACGCGCGACCGCAGGTCGTCCCGGCCGATCGGCGCGCGCACCCAGTCCTCGTAGATGTCGTCGCAGACAGGGGCGTCGGAGCCCGCCTCGACGATCAAAATCCTCGGCACGTTGCGGGATCGGTACTTCTCACGCAGGTCACGCTGGACCGGCCAGCGCAGCAAGCGCACCTCCTCATCCTCCGCCGTGCGTGTCCGCATGCGTGTCCCCTTCCCCGATTCCTCTGTCCTCGCCGTGGCACCGCCCGCCTCGGGCGCGCGGAATCCCACCCCTTCTGGCGCGGAGGGGTGGGCTCGATCACGTTCGTCAGCGTAGGAACGGATTGCATGGAGATCGCATGGAGAGGGCATCGGGCGTCATGACACCGGCTTCGCCGCCGATTGCCTCAGGGCCGCCTTGTCCACCTTGCCGACGGCGGTGTGCGGCAGCGCGTCGACGGGGATCAGCCTGTCGGGGATCTTGTACGTGGCGAGGCCCCGCTCGCGGAGATACGCCTTGATCGAGGAGAGCTTGAGCTCAGTGTCACGGAGCACGACGAAGGCGTAGCTCCGCTCGCCGAGGATCGGGTCCTCGACGCCGACCACGGCCGCGTCCCGGACGGCCGGATGCGTGCGCAGGTGTTCCTCGACCTCCTCCGTCGGCACCTTCTCGCCGGCCCGGTTGACCACGTCGGTGATCCGTCCGACGATCACGATGTTGCCGTCGGGCCTGCGACGCGCCACGTCCCCCGTACGGAAGAATCCGTCCGGGGTGAACGCTCTGGCGTTCATCTCCGGCGCCCGGTAGTAGCCGCGCACCGTGTACGGCCCTCGGACGAGCAACTCGCCTTCCTGCCCGTCGGGCACCGGCGCCCCCGACTCGTCGGCCACCACGATCTCGTCCGCCTCGCACAGGGGGCGTCCCACGGTGCTCAGGATGACCTCCCGCGGATCCCCGAACCGGGTGTGGGTCATCATGCCCTCGCCCATGCCGAACCAGTGGCTGAGCCTGCAGCGGAGCACCTCCTGTGCCCGCCTGGCCTGCTCGGGGTCGAACTTCGCGCTCCCCACCTGCAGGGTGACCCCGGACAGGTCCGTCCCGGTCCTCTCCGCGCCGTCCGTCCACAGCCGGACCAAGGGCGGGACCAGCGTGGTCAGGGTGACCCCTTCCCGCCGGATCAGGGGGAAGACCTCCTCGGGCCGCACGCTCGTCGTCAGCACAGCCTTGCCTCCCGCGAGCAACGTGCCCAGCACCCCCGGGCAGCCGAGCGCGGCGGTGTGCGCCACGGGGTTCACCGCGAGATACACGTCGGCGGCGCTCACTCCCAGCGCCCGCGCGGTGGCCCGCAGGTTGAAGGCGTAGTCGTCGTGCGTCCTCGGGATCAGCTTGGGGAGCCCCGTGGTGCCGCCCGACAGAAGGAACAACGCCGGCTCGGCCGGGTCGACCCGGGGAAAGTCGGTGCGTCCGGACACGACGGAGTCGAGAGCGGTGAATTCGGCCGCGTCGCCGGCGACCAGGACGTGGCGGACCGCGGGGACTTCCTCGCGCACCGTACGGGCGAGCTCGCGATAGTCGAAGCCCTGGAACTGATCCATCGTCACGTAGGCGATCGCCCCCGAGCGGGCGCACAGATGCGTGACCTCGACTTTCCTGTGCCCGGGAAGCGCCAGCACGGGGATGGCCCCGACGCGGAGCAACGCGAGCATCACCACGACGAACTCCGGGACGTTGGGCAACTGGACGACGACGCGGTCGAGGGGCCCGACGCCGAGATCGAGCAGTCCGCCCGCCAGCCTGGTCGACGCCTCCGCCAGGTCCCGGTAGCGCATCCGGCGCTCGCCGCTCACCAGCGCCACGCGATCGGCGTGCCGTACGCATGCCTCGTGCAGCAGTTCGCCGAGTGGCCGGCCCAGCCAATAGCCGTCCTCACGGTAGCGGGCGGCGAATTCATCGGGCCAGGGGACGCAGCCTTCGAGCACAGTGCCCTCCTGCGGTGATTGACGGATCGGAAAGACGGCGGCCCCAGTGTGCGTCGTCTTCTCCGCGTGAATCGACGTCGCGGAAAGAGTCGTGAAAGGACGGCGGCGGGATTACCCGGACGCGGTCGTCGGCTCTTTCCGCAATCTTTCTGATTCGTCCCGGAATTTCGAAGAACTGGAACAGTCACTGTCGGGCGCGTTCCTCGGAGACGTCGAGGAACGCACGTGTCCGCATGGGCCGGAAATCCTAGGGGTGATCATGGCGAGCGCTCGTCTCCGAAACCGGTTACAACAGCGTCGTGCCGGGGGACGTCGAAGGGGTCTCACGATATGACTCTCGTCGGACAGTCGGTGATCGTGACCGGCGCGGGAACGGGTATCGGCAGATGCGTCGCGGCGTGCGCCGCCGGCCTCGGCGCCGATGTCACGGTGGTCGGGCGCAGGCAGGCGCCGCTCAAAGAACTGGCCGAACACGCCGCGGGCTCGATACACGTGGTGCCCGCCGACGTCACCGCACCTGGCGCGGCGGAGGAGATCGTCGCCGCCACCCTCGACCGGTTCGGACGTCTCGACGCCGTGGTGAACAACGCCGGGCTGGCCCGGTTCGGCCGCTTGGGCGAGATCGATCCGGGGGACTTCGACGCGCTGCTGAGCGTCAACGTCCGCGCGCCGGCGGAGATGATCCGATGCGCTCTTCCACACCTGCGGGCCAGTCGTGGAGCGGTCGTCAACATCTCGTCGGTCGGCGGCGTGCTGTCCATGCCGGGGCGTTCGTACTACGGCGCCAGCAAGGCGGCGCTGAACAGCCTGACCCGTTCACTGGCGCGCGAACTCGCCCCGGACGTCAGGGTCAACGCCGTGCTGCCCGGCCCGGTCGACACCCCCATGTGGGACGACGCGGGGATGACCGCGGAACAGGCCCAGGCGCTGCGCGACGGTGTCCTTTCGGCGACGCCGATGGGCCGTTTCGGCGACGGCGAGGAGATCGCCCGCTGGGTGTGCTCCCTGCTCGATCCGGAACTGTCCGGATGGATCACCGGTGCGTTGATCCCGATCGACGGAGGCCGGACGGCATGACGGATCGGGACGACGCCGCAGGCCATGAGACACACGGAGGCGACGCGTGAACGCGCACCTGAAGGCAGCGAACCACCTGGCGATGGCGGCGGCGATCCCCTCATCGGCCATCTACGGCGTCTTCCGGGAGGTCGAGGCCAAGGAGCGCGCCACCGGTGCCCAGGTGCACAAACTCCATGTCGGAGAGCCCTTCTTCCGCCCGCCGGACGAGGTCGCCGACGCCTTCGCGGACGCCCTGCGACGTGGTGACACCAGGTACGCGTCCATGGAGGGTCTCCTGGAACTGCGGGAGGCCCTGGTGGCGAAACTCGAGTCCGACAACGGCGTGGACACCGCGGTCTCCCGGATCTTCGTCTCCCCCGGCTCCTGTCAGGGCCTGTCCGCGCTACTCCTTTCCCTGGCCGAACCCGGGGCCGAGATCCTGCTGCCCGAGCTGCACTGGCCGGTTCACGTGCAGCAGAGCCTGCTGGCCGGTTTCCGTCCCGTCTTCTATCCGCTCGACTCCGGCTTCCGGCCCCATCCGGACGGAATCCGGGCGGTGGCCGGTCCGCGTACGCGCGTCATGCTGCTCAACTCTCCCGCCAATCCGAGTGGCGCCGTTCTGGACGACGAGCTGGCGCGGACACTGCTCGACCTGGCGCGCCAGCGGGGCTGGCAGGTCGTCAGCGACGAGGCGTACGAGCACTACGTGTATGACGGCGCGCACGTCTCGGTGGCGTCCCTGGAACGGGACGTCCCGCTCGCCGAACGCATCGTGCACAGCGTCTACAGCTTCTCCAAGAGCGCGGCCATGACCGGTTACCGGCTGGGGTACGTGGTCGCGGCCACCGAACAGGCCGCCGACGCGCTGCGCCTCGTCCAGGAGGCCTCCATCATCGCGCCCTGCACCCCGGTGCAGCACGCGGGCATGGCCGCGTTGCGCGCGCGTGCCGCCATCGCCGGGAGGAACCACG
>NZ_JBFAOO010000262.1:0-8374 GCF_040675265.1 Microbispora sp. NPDC049633 | reverse complement strand
CTGACCGCGACCCGTGACGCGATGGAGGCGGGCGCGGACGTGCGGGGGTACTTCTGCTGGTCGCTGATGGACAACTTCGAGTGGGCGCGGGGCTATTCCGCCAGGTTCGGCATCGTGCACGTGGACTACGACACCCAGGTGCGCACGCCGAAGGCCAGCTTCCACTGGATGCGGGACTTCATCGCCGACCCGGTCGTCACCGCCCCCGTCACCGCCCGCCCCGCGACCACCGGCCCGGTCGACATCCTGGTCGCCGGCACCCCCAAGAGAGAGCGCTCTGTGGGGGACTGACAGGCACCTGCCCGGGTTGACCGGCCGTGCCCCGGCGCGTGCCGGTCAATTCCCCTTTTGATGCGCCGAATCCTGATTAATCAGCTACGTTGTGATCAACGTACGAGCGCACCAGGGCAGGACAAATGAACAAGGAGCAGGGCCCGCCGGGGATCGATGTGACGGTTCCCAGCGTCGCCCGGATCTACGACTATCTCCTCGGCGGCAAGGACAACTTCGCCGTCGACCGGGTGGCGGCCGAGAAGCTCATCGAGCTGACTCCGAACGCGCGCGAAGGCGTGCAGACCAACAGGCGCTTCATCCGCCGTGCGGTGACCCTCATGGCCCGTGAGGGCATCCGCCAGTTCCTCGACATCGGCGCCGGGCTCCCGACGCAGGAGAACGTCCACCAGGTCGCGCTCGGCGAAGCCCCCGACTCGCGCGTCGTCTACGTCGACAACGACCCGATCGTGCTCGCCCACGGCCGGGCCCTGCTGGCCGACAACGCCCAGACGATCGTCGTGGACGGCGACCTGCGCGAGCCCGAGGCCATCCTCGGCGACCCCCGCGTCACCGAGCACATCGATTTCGGCAAGCCGGTGGGCCTGCTCATGGTGGCCGTGCTGCACTTCATCCCCGGCACCGATGACGCCGAGCGCATCGTCGGGACGCTGCGCGACCGGCTCGCCCCCGGAAGTGCGATGGCCATCAGTCACCTGTCGTACGGCGACCTCGACGAGGAGAAGATCCGCGAGGGACGCGAGCTGTACAAGGGCACCTCCGCCGGGGCGGTCACCCCGCGGACCCACGCGGAACTGCTGCGCTTCTTCGACGGGTTCGACCTGGTGGAGCCGGGTCTCGTCGTGACCGAGGAGTGGCGGCCCGAGCCCGACGAGCCGAAGCTGCCCAGGATCCCCGGGGTCGACGGCTACGCCGGCGTCGGCCTGCTGCGCTGACGGAATCCCCGGCGGTCCGGCCCGCCGCGCGCGAGCGGCGGGCCGGTCACCGGATCAGGCGGCCGCGATCCACAGGTCGGGGCCGAACACCTCGTAGTGGATGCCGGAGGCGGGCACACCGCGCTCGACCAACTGCGCGCGTACGGCCCGCATGAACGGCAGCGGCCCGCACAGACAGGCCACGACGCCCTCGGGCAGGTCGATCGCCGACAGGTCGGCCAGTCCCGCCGCGACCGCCGGCTCGCCCGCGTGCCCGGCCGGCAGGTCCTCGTACCACCGGTGCAGGGTGGCGCCGGGCAGCGCCGCGACCAGGTCCGCGAGCTCCTCGCGGTGGACGTGGGCGTCCGGGGAGCGGTCGGCGTGCACGACCACGACCCGCCGGTCCGACCCGGTGGCGGCGAGATGGTCGAGCATCGACAGCACGGGGGTGACCCCGATCCCGGCCGAGGCGAGCAGCAGCGGCCCGTCCCCCTCGGGCAGGGTCAGGTCGCCGAAGGGCGCGGAGACCGCGAGCACGTCACCGGGCCGGACATGCTCGTGCAGCCAGGCGGAGACCTCGCCCTCGGGGGCGCCCTCGCCGCGCACCCGCTTCACCGTGATCCGCCGGTCGCCGCGCTCCGGGGCGTTCGACAGGCTGTACTGCCGGATCTGCCGTGCCCCGTCGGGCAGCGTCACCTGGACGCTGACGTACTGGCCCGGCCGGAAGGACGCCGGGGTGTCCGGGCGCAGGAGGAAGGAGACCACGTCCGGCGTCTCGTCGCGCCGCTCGACCACCGTGGCCCGGGTCCAGCCCCCCGACTCGCGGTAGAGATCGCGCTCCAGGCCGATCAGCGTCTCGGCCATGAGCCAGTAGACCTCGTCCCACGCCTGGGCGACCTCGGGCGTGACGGCGTCGCCCAGCACCTCGCCGATGGCGCCGAACAGATACTTGTGCACCACGGCGTACTGCTCCTCGGTGACGCCGAGGGAGGCGTGCTTGTTGGCGATCCTCGACAGCATGGTGCCGGGCAGCTCGCCGGAGCGCTGCACCAGCGCGGTCGCGAACGCGGCGATCGAGCCGGCCAGCGCGACGCGCTGCTCGCCGTTGGCCTGGTTTCCCCGGTTGAACAGGTCCCGCAGCAGCTCGGGGTTGTCGGCGAACATCGTGTCGTAGAAACGCGCGGTGATGTCCTGGATCGCGGCCGCGATCACAGGCAGGGTGGCGCGGACGGTCGCGGCCGACTCCGGGGAGAGCATGGCTTCCTCCAAATTGGTATATGAGACGCAAATTAGACGCCATGGGCCTGCCGGCGTCTTCCTGTTCGCGCGGGTCAGGTGAGAGTGAGCAGCACCGGCCTCGACGGCGAGGAGACCAGTTGGTCCACAGTGATCGGGTCGAGGGAGGCGTAGAAGGCCTGCTGCGCCGAGCGCAGTGCGGCGCGCAGGCTGCAGGCGGCCCGCAGTGGGCAAGGGGTCTCCCCCTCGCAGGTGACGACCTCCTCCTCTCCCTCCAATGCGCGGACCAGCCAGCCGATCGACGCCGTACGGCCGAAGCCGGTCAGCTCCAGGCCGCCCCCACGGCCCCGGCGGGCCTCCACGACGCCGAGGTGCTGCAGGCGGGCGATGGCCTTGGCGGTGTGGTTGTAGGGGATCGCCATCGCCTCGGCCACCTGACGGGTGGTGAGCGACGCCCCGGGCTCCAGGACCGCCAGGCGCATGGTCACGCGCAGGGCCAGGTCCGTGAACTTCGTCAACCGCACGCCTCGACGCTAGCAAATCGGTATTTAGCACTCCAATTTGGGGTGCATGGGGAAGGCCTGTGATTGTCGGTGCCGCGATCTATGGTTGGGCCAACAGGATCCGTGACGAGAACGGGGACCCCATGACGACGCTGGCTGATCGCCCGAACGCCGCGCTGCTGGTCATCGACGTGCAGAACGGCGTGGTGGCAGGCGCCCCCAACCGCGACACGGTGATCGCGAACATCGACACCCTGGTCGGCAAAGCGCGCGCGGAGGACGTGCCGGTGATCTGGGTGCAGCACTCCGACGACCACGATCTCAAGCGGGACAGCGAGAACTGGCAGTACGTGCCGGAGCTGGTCCGTCGCGACGCGGAGCCGCTCGTCCACAAGAGGTACGGCGACTCGTTCGAGGACACCGAGCTGGAGGCGCTGCTCGCCGAGCGCGGGGTGGGCCGGCTCGTCGTCACGGGCGCCCAGACCGACGCGTGCGTCCGCTCGACCCTCCACGGCGCCTTCGTCCGGGGCTACGACGTGACGCTGGTCGGCGACGCGCACACCACCGAGGACCTCACGGCGTACGGCGCGCCGGCTCCTGAGCAGGTGATCGCGCACACCAACCTCTACTGGCAGTACCAGAGCGCCCCCGGCCGCCGCGCCGGAACCGTCGGCACGGCGGAGGTGACCTTCGAGAGCTGACACCGGCGCCGCCGGCCGCTTGCCGGGCTTGCCGCGCTTGCCGCGCTATGCGGGGGCTGTTGTGCTGTGCCGGGGTTGTCGCGCCGGGGTTGTCGCGCCTGTTGAAGACGCCTGCGGAATATCCTGGGGTTGTGCCGAGGCGGGGCAGACGGTTCTACGGGGCGGCGCCTACGAGTGGCACCGTCGCATGGAGACGGTTGTGGAACTGGCTCTCCGTGCCGGCCGCCCTGGTCGTCGGCACGGTCGTGATCCGTCGGCTGCTGCATCGTCTGGGCGTCATCTCCGGCGATCTCGCCGAGATCAACGTCGGGAACGAGTACGGCCAGATCGCCCGGCGGCGGGACCCGACGCAGGTGGACCAGCTGGTCGGCAACATCAACGTCAGCCTGGAGATGCTGGATCGCGAGCGCCGGTTCGCCTCCACCATCGCGCATGAAATCCGCTCTCCGCTGGCCGGGATACGCGTCACGGTGGAGGAGGCGCTCGCCCAGCCGGGCGAGCCCGGTCGCCGTGTGCTTCACGAGGTGCTCCGCGGAGTCGACCGGCTGGAGGCGCTGGCGAACAACCTGCTCCTGATCGCCCGCAGCCGCTCCTCGCAGGTGCGATGGGAACGGCTCGATCTGTGCGAGCTGGTCAGGCAGGAGGTCGCCGACCGATCCGACCCCATCCCGGTGCAGGTGGAATGCGTTCCCGGCGTGCCGGTCGAGGTCATCCGCTCCCAGCTGTGCGAAATCCTGACCAACCTGCTGGACAACGCCCAGCGGCACGCCAGACACCACGTCCAGGTCGAAGTCGGCCGCGAGGGCGGCGTCGCGCGACTGGCGGTGTCGGATGACGGCCCGGGCATTCCGGAGGAGGAGAGGGAGCGGATATTCGAGCGACTGGTCCGGCTCAAGGGTCCCCCGACGCAGGACGACTCGGGCTCAGGGCTCGGCCTCGCCATCACCCGGGAGCTCGTCAGAGGACACCGCGGAGTTGTGTGGGTGGAAGACTCCGGCAGCGGCGGCGCGTGTTTCGTCGTCGAGCTGCCCCTCGCGGACTCCCTGTGACATGCGGCCCCGGCCGCGGCGGGCACGCCACCTGCGGGCGTCGCCGGATTCCACCTGCGGCTGAGGGGGCATCACACGGGGTGAGCGGGCCGCGGGTGGGGGACGGCGCCGCTCGCCGTCGATCGTGAGCGTGGTGGACGTGACCGCAGCCGCCTGTCCCGAAGACCTCGTCCGGGCCGTCCGGGCGGCGGGCGTCCGTGACGAGCGCCTGCTCCAGGCGGTGCGCTCGACCCCGAGGGCCGGTTTCGTCCCCGCCGAACACGTCGCCCACGCGTACGAGGACGTGCCGATCCCGATCGCGCACGGGCAGGTGACCACCCAGCCCTCGCTGTCGGCGATGATGATCGAGGGACTCGAGCTCACCGGCCGGGAGCGCGTGCTGGAGGTCGGCAGCGGCCTCGGCTACCAGACCGCGCTGCTCGCCCGTCTCGCCGCCGAGGTGGTCGGCGTCGACCTGTGGCCCGACCTCGTGCGCGCGGCGCGGCGCAACCTCGCCCGGCAGGGCATCCGCAACGCGGAGGTGCTCGTCGGCGACGGCGGCCAGGGGATGCCCGATCGCGCCCCCTACGACGCAGTCATCGTCTCGGCGGCCTTTCCCACGGTCCCCGCGCCGCTGGTCGAGCAGTTGCGGCTCGGCGGCCGTCTGGTGCAGCCGATCGGCACCGGCGGCCGGGAGGAGGTCGTGCTGTTCGAACGCACCGTCATCGGCCTCGAACCCCGCCAGGTCCTCACGCTGGCCCGCTTCGTCCGCCTCCACGGCCGCTACGGCTATCCCTCCTGACCGTACGGCCGTGTCGGGGGCGGGCGGCGTCGCCCGCCAGGCGGGCGACGCGGGCGGGCCGTCAGGAGCCGTCGGAGTTCAACGCTCGAATCCTCTCAGCCAGCTTCGTTCCGATCACCCGGGCAGGGATAGGATCCAGCATCCGCATGTGGTCGCTGTCGACGCGGACCGCCTCGATCTCGCCCGTGACATAGGGCTCCCAGGAGGCCGGAACCTGCCACTTCTGATCCTCTTCCTTGATGCCCGCCACGAAGACGAGAAGATCACCGTGGAAGACTCCGGGAACGTGTCGGAGGTAGGCGGAGGTGTTGCCCAGCATGGCCTCCGACGCCGACTTCTGAAGTGACGGTCCGGTGGAGTCGTCCGCCACGTCGTCCCACCCCATGAGGCCGACCTCCTGCCGGATCAGCCGGGAGATCTCGTCCTCGGCCTCCTCCCTGGTCGGCAGGGCCTCGCGATCGATGGCCCCTTCGGCGGCGGGGAAGGCGTCGATCACCGCCACCAGGGCGACGTCGTGGCCCTTGTCCTGGAGCCGGCCGGCGATGGCATGCGCCAGCATCCCCCCGAACGACCACCCCGCGAGGATGTAGGGCCCGGTCGGCTGCCTCGACCGGATGTGGGCGACATATCCGTCCGCCATGTCGCGCAGGGAGTCGTACCACTCCCCGGGATTCGAGAGGCGGGGATCCTGGAGAGCGAACACCGGATGCTCCGCCGGGATGTAGGGCAGCAGTTTCGCGTAACTCCAGCTGATTCCACTTGCCGGAGGAAGGAAGAAGACCGGCGCTCCGCCTCCGGTCGTACGAAGCGCCAGAACGACGTCGACGCCGGCCGTTTCTGCGGCGCGATCCAGGTACAGGGCCAGCCGTGCCACCGTCGGCGCTTCGAAGACCGCACGCACGGGCACCTCAGCGTCCAGCACGGCGCGGATGCGGCTGGTCAGGCGGGTGGCCAGCAGCGAGTGGCCGCCCATCTCGAAGAAGTCGTCGTCGACGCCGACGCGGTCGAGTCCGAGGACCTCGGAGAACAGGCCGCACAAGGTCTCCTCCCGCGGTGTCCGCGGCGCCCGATATCCCTCTGCGCGGAACTCCGGCGCGGGCAGCGCCTGCCGGTTCAGCTTGCCGTTGGGGGTCAGCGGCAGGCGGTCCAGGACCACCAGCGCGGACGGCACCATGTATTCGGGCAGCACACGCGCCAACCGCTGCCGCACCTCGCGGACGATCCCGCCGATGCGCGCCGGAGCCGATGGGTTGTTGACGTACGCGGACGGCGTGCTCCCCGAGCCCGGCGTCGTCATGCCTCGCATGTCCACCACGGGCCAGACCTCGTCGTCGTTCGCGGTGGTGAACACGACGTCGACGCGATCGTCTCCGCGCGCCGACCAGGTGACGGCGACGTGGTAACCCAGCTCGTCGCCGATCTCCCTCAGCTCCTCCACCGTCACTGCGGCAGGACGGCCCTCGCCGCCCAGACGCTCCAGGGCCTTCGACAGCGTGCCCTGCCCGGTGAGTGTCCGCATGGCCGCCATCTCACCCGCGATACGGGCGTTCGGCACCCCGGTCACCCGTACGCTCCGAGGCCGGTCCCGGAGCAGACGCTCCCTCAGCGACCAAAGCTCGGCCGGCGACTCGCCCCAGGCCAGTGCCGGGAGCTGAGCGGCGCTGATCCCCTTCACCGGCGCCTTGTGCACGACCGCGTCGTAGCGGTACCGGGTCAGTTCGTTGTCGTGGCGGCCCCGCTTGACCCGCACGTCCACCGCGCCGACCCCGGTGAGATCGTCACTGAGCACCTCGAACAACGCCGGATCGACCATCAGCTCCTTCTCCAGCACCATGCCCTGCTCGATCGCACGGCGGACCGCCGCCTGATCGGCGTTGCCGTCCCGGACCCGGTGGAGCTGGATCGCGGTCTGGAAACAACGCGCCAGCCGCAGGTTGCGCACGTCGCCCACGAAGATCCGCCCGCCGGGCGCCAGCAGGTCGAGCGCTCCTTGGAGCACCCTCATGAGGTAGTCGACGCCGGGGAAGTACTGGATCACCGAGTTCAGCACGATCGTGTCGAAGAACCCCGCCGGGAGACCGTCGAGGTCGTCGGCGCCCTGACAGCGCAGCCGCACCCGCTCCCGCAGGTCTTCCCGCCGTGCCACCTGCTCTTCCAGCCGCGCGATCACCGGGGCGGAGAAGTCGGTCCCCCAGTACGTCTCACAGCGGCCGGCCAGGTGGCCCAGCAGCAGGCCGCTGCCGACCCCGAGCTCGAGAACCCGCCGAGGTCGCAGCGAGAGGATGCGCTCGACGGTGGCGTCCCGCCATTCCCGCATCTGGTCCAGCGGAATCGGGTCACCGTCGTAACTGCTGTTCCAACCGCTGAAGTCCTCACCCAGTTCGTGATCCACCCCGGACGCGTACAACGTGTCGTACACCTGCCGCCACTGCTCCACCTCCTCATCCGCCGGGTCGTCCGGCGGTTCGTGGGGGGCAGGAGCCACGTGGTGCTCGGTGTCGGGGGCGGGGACGACGTAGGCGACCAGTCGTTTGTCTCCGGGGCGGTCTTCTCGCATGGTGGCGGCTGCTTGGGTGATGCCGGGGTGTTGCAGGAGTGCGGCTTCGATTTCGCCGAGTTCGATGCGGTATCCGCGGAGTTTGACTTGGTGGTCGGTGCGTCCGAGGTATTCGAGGTGTCCGTTGGTGGTTTGGCGGGCGAGGTCTCCGGTGCGGTACATGCGCGACCCCGGCGGACCGAACGGGTTGGCGACGAACCGCTCTGCTGTCAGTCCGCTTCGTCCGAGGTAGCCGCGGGCGAGGGATGGTCCGGTGATGTAGAGCTCTCCGGGTGTTCCGGTGGGGACGGGGGTGAGCCATGGGTCGAGGAGGTGGAGGGTGGTTGCGGTGGTGGCGGGTCC